>CAJXVF010000197.1 GCA_913060845.1 uncultured Alphaproteobacteria bacterium
GAGATGTAGAGAGGTCTCGTGGGCTCGGAGATGTGTATAAGAGACAGGCTTAAGATCGTCCCTGCATCCGATTTGGCAAGTCCTGATTCGTATGTGATTTGACGATTAGTCTATCGCCAGTGACGCCGGTCAATCAGCCCGGTAGGATTGTGCGAATAATGTGATGAACCTTTCGAATTCACATCAGTGACCGAATTGCCCAGGAGGCCCGATTGATCGACCTTGAACGCCAAGATGATGTCTTTGTCCTGACGATGAACGCTGGCGAGAACCGTTGGACGACGAACTTCGTCCGTGCCTTCGACGCCCGCTTGGATGAAGTGCTGGCTTCTGACGGCCCCGCTGCATTGGTCACCACATCTGCAGACGCCAAATTCTTCTCCAACGGCTTGGACGTTGATTGGCGCAAGGCTGAGGGCGATAGCGAGGGTGGAGATAAGTCCGTGTTCGGGGTCGAATTCATGGCGCTGATGGCGCGCATGATTACTTTCCCCATACCGACAGTCGCCGCCGTTAACGGTCACGCCTTTGGCGCCGGGTTCATGCTGGCGCTCTGCCACGATATGCGGGTAATGCGCGCGGATCGTGGCTTTATTTGCGCCAACGAGATCCAGATCGGCCTTAGAATACCTGATGAAGAATTCGCGCTGTTCCGACACAAAATGTCGGGCAGTGCCTTCTTCGATACGGTCCAGCTTGCACGACGCTGGACGGGGCCGGAGGCAGAAGCAGCAGGGTTTGTTCGGGCGACGGCACCGCAGGATCAATTGCTCGATCTTGCTATTAAACATGCTGGGCAGTTAGCGCCATTTGGGGCCAATCGCGCGCTGTTTGAAGAATCAAAGGAACGCATTTTTGGCGAAGCCCCGTCGATCAATAGGGCGTCTGGCGCTGCGCATCTACTCCGCAATTTCAAAGGCCACGCATAATGGATACCGGTTTATGAGCTTTAGAAGCATTATCCGGTTTCAGGTGAAACCGGGCATGGGTGCAGCATTTGAGGCTGCGTTCGCCCAATGCCGAATGTTGGACCGACCCTCTGCGATTGAAGGGTTCGTCATGGCGGAATTGGTGCGCTGCGTTGCAGAACCGCTTGAATATCACGTGATCGGTGAGTGGGCGACGGAGCAAGCCTATGCCGATTGGCAGGCTATCTCGCATGAAGGGGCTGATCCGGCGGCAGTTGAGGCGCTGAATGCGACGCTGGCACATTGGGCGCCGGGCCGGCTATTTACGCCCGTCGCACGGTCTGCCTAGGGAATTAGGACCAGGCCGCCGCCGCCTGTGCGGCCTTCCAGAATATCATGCGCCTTGGATGCGTCTGCGAGCGGCAGGGGCATCGGCGTATCGGGCTTTAGAATACCTGTCCCGAGCATATCAAAGACTGTTTGAGCCATGCTTTGATATTGTGCTGGATCGGCCATGTAGTGGAACAGAATGGGCCGCGAAACGGTCAATGAATTGGCGGCAAGTGTCGTCATCGCCAGCGGTTCGACGGGGCCGGAGGATTGGCCATAGTTCACCAAATGACCACAGGGTGCCAAGCATTCTAGCGAGCTTGAGGATGTGTCTGCGCCAACGGAATCATAAGCCACATCAAGGCCACGCCCGTTGGTTATTTCCATCACGGCCGCTTTGAAGTCAGTCTCGCGGTACAGGATTGTGTGAGCGCAGCCGGATGCCTTCGCCGCCGTAGTTTTGTCCTCAGAGCCGACTGTTCCGATGACGGTTGCGCCAATATGGGCGGCCCATTGGCAGAGTAAGCGCCCAACGCCGCCTGCCGCAGCATTTACAAGGATGGTCATCTCAGCTTCAATGCGATGAACACGGCATACCAGCATCTCGACAGTGAGTGCGCGAAGAAGAGTTGTTCCTGCCAGGAGGTCGCTGACGGTAACTGGCAGCTTTAGCGCTTGCACGGCAGGGAGGAGCCGCTCGGAGGCATAGGCTCCATAGGCGGTCGTCACATAAGCCACGCGATCCCCAATTTGGAAATCATTGACGCCGGGTCTAATAGCAACGACTTCACCAGCCGCCTCGCACCCAGGCACACCAGGGAGTGCCAAGGTTTTGTAGAGGCCGGAGCGCACATAGACATCATGGTAATTGACGCCAATCGCCGTTTGCCGAATGCAGAGTTCTCCAGGGCCGGGTGCGCCAATCTCCAGCGTTTCGGACTTCAGCAAGCTGGAGGGACCGTATTCGCGAACGGTAATAGCTTCAGCCATAGTGATCTCCCGATCAGGTAACGGCGATGCCACCGCGACGGGCACCAGCCGCGATGTTCTTCCAAAGGACAGCATGATCTGCTGGCAATGCCCGGCTATTCGGCATGGTGAGCCAGAGCCGGTGCAGCAAGCGGGCATGGCCTGATGCAGCATCGTCCTCAAAGGCCGCGCGTGCATGATAGGTGATATGGCTGTTGATCAGTTGGATATCACCTGGTTTCAGCATCATGGCGTAGGCAAGCTCTGCGGCGGTTTCGGCCAGCAGGTCCAGCGCCTCCCATTGGGCATCTGTCATGCGCGGTGTTTCCGGCATCAACTGCGCCGCTTCAACATAGGTTCTGGAATAATGGCTGGTGAGTTTACCGTTTTCAATGCCGAATACAGGCAATGGATAAACTTCATCGCCGCCACCTGCTTCTTCGCCAAGGCGAGAGCGGTAGATCGGCTGATACAACAGTTCAAGCAAGTCAGGCCGCCGCTTGAGGATCGCGTTGTGGACGGCTGCAGTGCTGGCGACATTGCTTTCACCGCCAGACGCTGATCGTTGTGCCATCAGTAGCCCCACAACGTCGGTCCGGTCCGTGTGGTAGCGCAATAAGCCGTTGCTGTAGGTCCGGGCTTTGGATGAGAGAAATTCGCCGCCGGTCGCATCTTCCATACGTTCGTGCTTAGCGCCGAGGTCGCCTGGCTGCGCTTGGATATCACGCATCATCTGGCCGGTATTATCTTGGGAAACTGGCAGGCCAATCCAATGACCTAGGCCCATCCAGATCATGCGCCGGTTATCTTCCGAATAGCGATCTACGGGCAAGCCTTCCAGTAGGACAAAGCCGCGACCATTTTCCAATTCGTCGGCAGCGCGTGCAAGCTTTGCGGCGACAGCTTGCAAGGGGAACGTGTCCCGCGTCACAGCAAGCCAGCCCGCGCCATCCGCTTTAGCAACGCTAAGGGCAGTATCTATTTCAGCAAGTTCATCGTTTGCCCAGGGCCAACGCCAGCTTTGGTCTGCCTCCAGGTCAGTGCCGGTCCATAAGGATGGGCCTTCAAATGGCTTGTACATGGCGCTTCTCCGGCATGATTATGAGGATTGCAGGGCAGCCCGGCGTTCTCGCAACCGTTCGCGCATTTGCTTCTGCGCGGCTTCGGTGCCGTCGTGGAAGGTGCCGAATATCCTGTCGAGCGGGAGGAGGCTGCCGCCGTAATTGCAGTCAAAATACTTGTGATGCAGGTAGTGGAAGTGAGATCCGCCATCTATTTCCAGCGTGTCGCCGACTTTCAGCTTGTCATAGCCTGAATGGGAGAGGGCGGGTAGAAACGCCGCCAGATGCAGCTGATAAAGCGCGTTCAACGGATGCAACGCAAGCACCCACGGCACGACGATGGTTGAGAAATATATCAGATGCTCAACCGGGTGCATCGCAAGGCCAGACCAGGGCCCAACATCAACATTCTTGTGATGCACAGAATGGACCGTCTTGTAGAGCCAACGGACATGCAGCAATCGATGGCCAAGATAGAAATGTACCGCATGAATAAATGGTGCCAGCAACACCATCAGCGCAAACCAACCCCAAAACAGGGCCTGATTAGTACCAAAATCGAACAGGCCTAAATATCCATTGGCAAACAACCAATAAGTAGCGACTTCATAGGCCGTAATGATTGGCACAGATGAAGCCAGGGTGCGGACCATGTTGTCCAATACCTGATCCTTGAACAGGAACCGTCTGGACCCTTTGGCGAAAGGCCGTGTGGTGTAGCGCAGGTCATCCTGCTGGCGCCGGAAGACGTAGAAATACAAATGCACGCCGCCGAAGCAGGTTAGGATCAGCGCAGCGTTCCTGGCGAAAATCAGCGCTATCCACCAAACTTCTAGCGTCTGCATTTGGGCTAGGCTTGGCGTCAGCCAGGTCCAGGCGACGACGGCGATCAGCAACCAGAATGCATTATACGGCCAAAGGAACCCTGGGAACCGTAATGCCCACTTCGCCACCTTCTTCGGTGCAGGCGGCCACGCGTTGATCGGGGCGAGCGCTATGGCACCATCAGGCCGCCATTCGCCAGCGGCATTCCGCTCGTCCGTTGATGATCCGGCCATGTCGCGGCTCCATCCATGTGTGCGGTGAGTTTAACGCTCTGTCGTTCTGGGCTGCAACAGACTGGCGCGCTAGCTCAATGTTTGGTTAAGCCTTCGGCCATTCCCTCAATGGTAGGACGATCAACATGACTGAATACGCTCTAGTCACTGGCGCATCCCGCAATATTGGCCGTGCGATTGCAACGCGCCTCAAAGCCGATGGCTACAGTGTGATTATGCTGGATGTTATGGACCCGGAAGATCCATCCTTGGGTCAATTCCGGCGAGTTGATCTCAGCAATGTTGCTGATACTGCTTAAGCGATGGCTTGGGTCCTGGATAACCGCGAAGTCACCCGCGTTGTGAATTGCGCCGGGATCGTCACAACCCATCCGGTTGAGGAGGTTGAGGCGGATATCTTCGACCAGCTAATGGCCGTGAACGTGCGATCCTATATCGAGGTCATGAAAGCTCTGGCACCGGGTATGAAAAAAGCAGGGTTCGGTCGGGTTGTGAATATCGCCAGTCGCTCCGCCCTCGGCGCAGCACTGCAGACGGTTTATGCGGCGTCCAAAGCTGCTGTAGTGGGCCTTACCAAGAGCTGGGCGGAGGAATTGGCTGCAGATGGCATTACCGTCAACGCTGTCGGGCCAGGGCCGATTGAGACGGACATGCTGAACAAAGTCTACGGCAAGGATTCGCCCGCATATAGCGCTTATCGGGACCGCATTCCCGTACAGCGCTTCGGCACCGTGGATGATATTGTGCACGGCGTCAGCTTCTTCATGGATGAGCGTTCAAACTTTGTGACGGGGCAGGTGCTGTATATCTGCGGCGGCGTGACCATTGGGCGGGCGAACGCTTAGTTCGCCATCCAACCGCCATCCACCATCAAATTTTCGCCGGTGATGTAGCTGGCTTCATCGCTTGCGAGGAAAAGGGCGGCGTTAGCGACATCGCTTGGCTTGCCAAGGCGTGGCCAGGGTGTACGGGCATGAGAATATTCTATCGCTTTGGGCGCGATGGGCGCGCCGGTTTTGCCGGTTAGAATTTTGCCCGGGGCAACGGCGTTGCAGACGATCCCATGTTCGGCGTAGTCGCCTGCGATCTGCTTTGTCATGTAGACGACAGCTGATTTGCCAACACCGTAAGCAAAGGCGTTCGGTGCCCGCACCATGCCATGTTGCGAAGACAGATTGACGATCCGGCCACGAACCTCATTCCTGATATCCTGCGTCAGCATTTGCCGAACGGCGGCGCGGCAGCCCAGGAACACGCCCTTAGCATTGACGCCAACAACGCGATCCCAATCTTCTTCCTGTCTCTTATACACATCTGACGCTGCCGACGAATAGA
>CAJXVF010000198.1 GCA_913060845.1 uncultured Alphaproteobacteria bacterium
CATCAGAGCGGCCGGATTGATCTCGACTTCCGTTTCAATCAGGCTCTGGCCGCTGCAGAAATCGGTGCCGTCGCCGTAGCGCGGACGCAGCGGATTGAATTGCTAGATCTGACTGCGACAAAGCTTAGCTCTGATTCCGGCAAAGGCACTTCCACGTTCTATCCCTACAATTGGAACAAAGCTGTCAAACGCCCCGTTCGGGACGGCGACAGCATCATTCCCGGCTTTAAGACCGGCCAACATTTCGTCGTCTACGATACACCGAAGCTTGGTAGCATCGCCTACGAAGCAAAGCCAGGTCGGATTAGCGCCTTCTTCCCCTATTTTACTGAATTCAAACGCAATGGCGACAAAGCCCGCTCGCGCATGGATGTGCGGCGTGGCGAACAGAAAGCTATGCGGTTCTACATGGACATATCGCTTGCCCGCATCCAAGACAAACGCTTCGGCGCACCGGATCGACGCGGCATGCAGAATGCTGAGATTGCGCAATTTGTGCCGAACCAATGGGCACCCGTAATCGGCTCCATCAGCCGTCGTGGCCTGATCCAAGACGCCCTTGGCAAGCATTGCGGCGGTGCCAGCAAAGCCCGCAAACGCAGCTGCTTTGCGACAGATTCGGAAATGCGTGCATTCGCAGCCGCCATGCCGCGCGGCAATAGCATTGCAATCGCCCGGATCGCCCTGCCGCTCAGGGCTGCAGCGCAAGCTATCCGGGATGGTGGAGCATCGCCTGACTATTATCTCTTCATGGGTGCTGTATCGACCCGGGACGGTGACGCGCGCCAGCTCTCAAACTTGATGCTGACAGACTCTGCCGGGAAACAGCATCTGGCCCCGTATAGCCACAAATCCAAAGGCCATTGGCACCTTCTGGACATCACCAAGAAGACCGCCCGTGACGTCTTCATCGCCCGCGCCGTTGAAGCGTTGAAGAACGGCTATGAGGGAATCTTCATGGATGGCGCGTTTCTTTGGAACATGCCGAACGGCCATGTCGGCGGCGATAATCCGAATGCTGTGATTTCCCATAACCACGCGCTGCACATTTTACTCCGGGATATGAAAGCCGCCATGCGCGCCGTAAATCCTCGTGCACGGCTTGGTCTACTGGCAAACCGCTACATGGAATACATGCACTACGCCGACTATGTAGTGCGCGAAGGTACATCCATCCGCTGGAACAATGTCCGTGCAGCGCCCCATCTCCGCGCAGTAGAATATGATCCGAGAGGGAAAGCACAGAAGGGTTGGCAGGCCCGCTATGGCCGCTTGGCCACAACGCCCGTGTTCTTTGCTTGCAAGGGACCGAGCCCAGTCTTAGTGCGCTCATGTCGCCAAAATATCGATGTGCCGCACGATGGGTTCTACTACGACAGTGGCGACTGGGACATTCACGACAGCGAAATCGCAGGCGGGTTGGTTGACGCTATCTACCGCCAAGGCGGTGTTTACGTCACCCGTACGGATGGCAATAAGCCCCTGATCGGTGTCGGCGTATCGCAGATTAAATTCGAGGAGCAAGCAGCGCGCATCTGGTTCTCCCGCGCTGCACCTTTGCTGCGTGTCAAGAATTGGCGGGCACTTAGTGAGGTCAGTCATACTTACCAACTGGCCGCAAATGAAACCTATATCCCAGCTGATATGGACGGTGCCGGTGGATGGCGCTGGGCGGCGGAAGGGTTCGCTTATCTCAACCAGGACGCCTACATCGCCGGTGATTTCTACATTACAGCACCACCCGTTGTACCGGGCTCAGGCATCGCTCAGTTCCAGATTGCGGCCGCTCCAAGGGTTGAGGCAGCGCAAGAAACGCGGCGGGGGATCAAAGACAAACCCAGCGATACCCGGATGACTGTGTGGATCTACACACCGAACGGTTCAAACTACCGGCTTGAAGATTTGGCAGGTCGGTCTACCCGCGCTCATTCCACCAAGAATGTTGGTGAATATAAGGTCGTGGAGATTGAAGCCGCCGACACCGTTGTTATGATCATCAGTGGGCTGTAGGCGGGCACCAGACGGGTGTGCTAAACGTGGCACCACGCTTTTCCGTAACGCAAGGTAGCCGCCAATGAGCGCCGCCCCGGTCGACCCCAAATTGCTGGACCTCCTCGTCTGCCCTGTGACCAAGGAAGCGCTGGAATATGACGCTGACGCGCAGGAGCTCATCAGCCGTGCGGCGGGCCTCGCATATCCTATTTTGGATGGTATCCCTGTCATGTTGCCAGAAGACGCCCGACAGCTTGATGACACGCCGGAGGCCAACTGAGCTATGACGCGCAGCATGCAAGAAATAGATGCGGCCCCGGCCCCGCAGCCAACTGAAATCCGCCTATCCCAAGACAAACGCACCCTAACCGTCGCATTCGATGACGGGCCGAAATACGTTTTGGCAGCGGAGATTTTGCGCGTCGAAAGCCCATCAGCCGAAGTGATGGGGCATGGCCCCGGCCAGAAGCAGATAGTACCGGGCAAGCGTGATGTAAAAATTCTAACGATTGCGCCAAACGGCAATTACGCGATCCGGCTTGGCTTTGATGACGGCCACGGCACCGGTATTTTCTCCTGGCGCTATCTCCGATTTGTTGGCGAGAACCAGGAAGGCCTGATGGCGGACTATTTAGACGCCTTGGATGAACAAGGCCTCAGCCGCGACACATAGAGAGGGATGGGAGAGAGCAGAGCGTATCCGCCCGCCCTCTCCATCACTTAGGCTCTATTCATGGATAACAGGGTTGGTCAGAACGCCAACCTGCTCGACCTCAACGTCAACCGAATCACCGGCGACAAGGAAACGCGGCGGTTTGCGCGCGTAGCCAACGCCTTCTGGCGTGCCGGTTGCGATGATGTCGCCAGCATGCAGCGTCATCACTTCGGTCAAGTGGTAGATCATTTTAGCGACCGGGAAGAGCAGATCACGGGTATTGGCGTTCTGCATAACTTCGCCAGATACGGTCGTCTTCAGCTGCAATTCCATGGCACCTGGGGAGACTTCATCGGCCGTCACGATATCGGGGCCGAACCCGCCCGTGCCGTCATAGTTCTTGCCCATCGTCCACTGGCTCGCTTTGCGCTGATAGTCGCGCACGCTGCCATCATTGAAGAGCGACCAGCCATAGACCATCGAAAGTGCGTCGGCTTCTGAAATATGGCGCCCCGTTTTGCCAATAACTAGTACCAACTCACCTTCAAAGTCGAACTTGTCAGATGCGTTCGGCACCACCAGCGGCTCACCATGGGCGACCAATGATGACGGGAAACGCACGAAAACTTCAGGATATGTCGGCGGGGCAGCACCACCTTCAGCAGCATGGGCAGCGTAGTTTCGGCCAATGCAGAGGATCTTGCCGGGATTCGGGATCGGCGGCAGCAGTTTGACGTCTGCCATAGGCTTGCCAGCACCACCTTCAGCGGCCTTGGCGAGCGCAGCTTTCGCGGCGTCACCGCCTTTGATCACGCCGATCATGTCGCCACCGAATGCGGCGGCGGCGGCGGATACATCAATAATGGTATCGCCTTGGCGCACGCCGATTTTCTCGGCCCCGCCATCCTGGAATGTTACAAAACGCATGGGCTTTTTCCCCCTCAAAGTTAGATCACTCAGATGATCCACACTTTCGCGCAGTTCACCTGAAAAGGCGAGAGGGAGATTGGTGTTGTTTGCTTAGAATTTCTGCTCCGACGCATCTTCGGGTGGGATCGCCCACGTCTCCTCAGCGCCGCGCGCGGCCCACCAGGAAACATCAGGATGCGCCAGTACTGCCTTCACATAAGCCGCAGAAACATCACTAAGCGGCAAGCCATAGGTTCGGCAACGGCTGACAGCGGGTGCAAAGAAACAATCCGCCAAGCTCCATTCGCCAAAGAGATACGGCCCGCCAGTACCAAACTTTGCGCGCGCATTGCTCCACGCCGCATCAAGGCGCGCCACATCACGGGCGACCTCTTCTGGCATCTGGATTGGATCGACCTTACCACGCATATCCATAGGGCAACGGTTACGGATGCCCATATATGAGGAGTGCATTTCAGCGGCCATGCTGCGCGCCATCGCCCGGGCTGCCTGGTCTTTCGGCCACATTGCGACGTCTGGGTTCATTTCCGCCAGATATTCCGCGATCGCCAGACTGTCCCAAACAACAATATCGTTGTGAAACAGGCATGGCACGCGTTGGTTTGGACTGACAGCGGCGATGCTTTTTGCCGTGCCAGCCAGATCAAGCGAGATTATGTGTTCATCAAAATCGATACCGGCAAGACGGCAGGCCAGCCAGCCGCGAAGCGACCAGCTGGAGTAGTTGCGATTGCCGATATGCAGCAGAAATTCAGCCTTGCCAGAATGGACGCCCAGCCTCATCCGCCACTTGGGAGCGCGTTAGGCCAACGTCAGCAAGCATGCGATCATCTGCCCGCTCCATCAAGGCGCGGAGTTCGGCACGGTTACGAAGGCGCGTTTTCCAAGCCCAAAGCGCGCTGACAGCCTTCTGCCCAATACGGATGCCCGGACGCTTCGCAGTAACCTGCGTTGCAGCTGCTGGGCTTGCGGATGAAGATGGTCCACGGAATGAAAGCACGATAGACATGAGAAGCGCCTCCTTAAGGCTGATTGAGCATGCCAAGTAGGGAACCCTGCTTGGAGACAATATTTAGCATTAGATATTATCCATGAAAAACGATATGTACTTATATCTTGATGTAGTTTTCCTTATGAGTAGAACATGCGACTACCATCACTCACAGCTCTGCGCGCCTTCGAAGCCGCAGCCCGCCTCGGTTCCTTCAAGCGCGCAGCAGAGGAACTCTCCGTCACGCCTGCGGCCATCAGTCAACAGATTCGGGCGCTGGAGGATGACTTAGGCGAGGAATTATTCCGCCGTGCCGGGCGTAATTTGGCCCTGACAGATATCGGCTCCGCTTACGCGCCCGGTCTGGCTGACGGGTTCGCGCGCATCCTGGAGGCAACAGCGAACGCCCGTGCTGACATGCAGCCACGCTCCCGCTTACGCGTATCAATGCTGGGGTCATTCGCATTTGGCTGGCTAAACACGCGCCTACCAGACTTCCGCCGCCGCTACCCGGATATCGACATCCTGGTCGACGCCAATCCCCGCAATGCCGATATCCGCAGGGGGGAGGCTGATATTGCAATCCGCTATGGGGTGGGTGCTGTGGTTGATGGCCTGCAATCAGAACCATTCTTGGAAGAAGACCTCTATCCCGTATGCAGCCCAGCTTTGGTCAATGGCCCCACGCCGCTCCGCCGGTTGAAGGATATTGCCGATCATCCGCTGATCCATGATCTACTGAACCATCCGGGTGAGCCTTGGAATGCATGGGCACCTTGGTTCGCACTTGCCGGGATCGATCACCCCCCACCACCGGGGCCCAGCTACACCGAAACCATCCTGATCAACCAAGCCGCCATTCAAGGCCAGGGCATCGCGATTGGGCGGAGCGCGCTGGTCGATGACGCATTGACGCAAGGCCTGCTGGTGCGGCCATTCGAAATCGTCCGCCCGGCAGACTACGCCTACTGGATCATCATGACCCCAAGCACGGCAGAAACCCGCGCGGCAACGACTTTCCGCGACTGGCTGCTTGAAATGGCCGACGACTGTCTCTTATACACATCTGACGCTGCCGACG
>CAJXVF010000199.1 GCA_913060845.1 uncultured Alphaproteobacteria bacterium
CCTCTCTATTCGTCGGCAGCGTCAGATGTGTATAAGAGACAGCGATAGCCATGGTATTCCCCCCTGTTCGCGCGCTTACGCTTCGATCAAAATATCGGTGTAAAGCTCAGACGGATCGGGCTCTGGGCTCGATTGTGCGAACTCAGCCGAGTCCGCCACGACTGCACGCACGTCAGCATCGATCTTCTTGAGCGCGTCCGCGTCCACGATTTTGCTTTTAATGAGGTGCTCACGGAGCGTCTCAATCGGATCGCGCTCTTCCCGCATTTTGTTTACTTCGTCGCGGGAGCGATACTTAGCCGGATCAGACATTGAATGGCCGCGATAACGGTAAGTTTCTGCTTCCAGCAGCACAGGACCGCTAGTCCGGGCGTATTCGACCGCCTCTTTGCACTCTTCCGCCATTGTCATGACGTTCATGCCGTCAATCTTCTTGTTCTTGATGCCATAGGCGTCACCGCGAAGGTGCAGCGCTGGGCCGGCAGAGGATCGGTTTACCGATGTACCCATGCCGTACTTATTGTTCTCAATCACCAGGATCAACGGTAGCTTCCAAAGCGATGCCATATTCATGGTTTCGGCTATCTGGCCTTGGTTGGATGCGCCATCACCGAAATACGCGACGGACACACCGCCAGTTTCCCGATATTTCGCAGCGAACGCGAGCCCACCGCCAAGCGGCACTTGCGCGCCAACAATGCCATGACCACCGAAGAAACGCTTCTCCCGGCTGAACATGTGCATGGACCCGCCTTTACCGCGGGAATAACCATCCTTGCGACCGGTCAGTTCCGCCATAACGCCACGAGCTTCCATGCCGCAAGCCAGCATATGCCCATGATCGCGGTAGCCAGTGATGACAGCGTCACGCTCATCAAGCGCGTGCTGCATGCCGATAACGACCGCTTCCTGGCCGATATAGAGATGGCAGAAACCGCCAATTAGGCCCATACCGTAAAGCTGCCCTGCGCGCTCTTCAAAGCGGCGGATCAGCAGCATGTCCTTATAGAACTGCATCAGGGTATCGTTATCGAAAGATGGCTTGGCCTTGGCTTTTGACTTACTCGACGTTCGTTTAGCCGCCGGTTTCGCTGCAGCCTTATTGGCTGTTCCGCTCTTAGAAGCCGCTCGCGCCATCGCCCCCTCCGATTTGTATTTCTGAAACGCCTGTAAGCGCCTATGGCAAAACCATAGACCGCTCATATCACCATGGCAATGAACAAGCCGTGATCAGCGATTTCACCAAGCGGGAAATACGAAAGCCGATCAGGCCCTATTTCTGGAAAACAACCACTTCACGCTCCGCGCCCATATTCAGGCGGCGACGCGCATGTTCACCCAGCGAATCGGGGTGCATCGTCTCTGGCCGAAGCAAGGATGTGTCCCGTTCGAGGCCGACACGGGTTGCTGTCAGGCCAGCCAGTTCGTTTTCAGCATCCGCTATCCGTAGATCGAACGCCTGCATCGCAAGGACACCGTGGTCGTTCCGAACCAGATGAACGCCGAAATAAACGGCGAGACATGCAAAAACCAGAGGCCAAATCAGGCCCTTCAGGCGTTTTTTGATGTCAAGTGCGGTGTCCATCCTGCAGATGAATCATGTCGCGAATCCTACGTCAACATAATTCTGCAGAAACCCGCCCAAAAACTTGGGCGCACACGTTATTTTGCGACGATGGACGTCCTGCCCGCATAGCGACCGCTGGCGCCAAGCTCGGCTTCAATGCGCAAAAGCTGGTTATATTTCGCCATCCGGTCTGACCGGGACAGCGAGCCCGTTTTGATTTGGCCACAGTTTGTTGCGACAGCGAGGTCAGCAATGGTCGCATCCTCAGTCTCGCCGGAGCGGTGAGACATAACGGCACCGTAACTGGCACCCAGCGCCATCGACACGGCATCCAGCGTTTCTGTCAGTGTGCCGATCTGGTTCACTTTCACCAGGATCGCATTGGCGACGCCGCGCTCAATCCCATCAGCCAGGCGAATTGGGTTTGTCACGAACAGATCATCGCCTACGAGCTGCACTTTATCGCCGATCAGGTCTGTCAGTGCTTTCCAGCCGTCCCAGTCATCCTCAGCCATGCCGTCTTCAATGGAGACGATGGGATAGGCCGCGCAGAGGTCAGCCAGATATTCGGCCATGCCTTGTCCATCAAGCTTCTTGGATTCGCCAGCAAGATCATAAATCCCGTCCTGGAAAAATTCCGTAGACGCCGAATCAAGGGCGAGAACAACGTCGTCGCCCGGCTTCCGGCCTGTATCTTCAATCGATCCCATGATGAAATCGAGCGCTTCTTTGGAGCTGCTCAGCGCCGGTGCAAATCCGCCTTCGTCGCCAACATTGGTATTGTGGCCTGCCTTCTTCAGGCGACCGCGCAGCGCTTGGAAAACCTCCGCCCCTGCTTGCATCGCCTCAGTGAAGCTAGCGGCACCGACCGGCATAATCATGAATTCTTGGATATCGATCGGATTGTCCGCATGGGCACCGCCGTTGACGATATTCATCATCGGTGTTGGCAAAACATGCGCGTTAGCACCGCCCACATATCGATATAACGGCATGCCGATGGATGCCGCAGACGCCTTTGCCACTGCCATGCTGACGCCCAGGATCGCATTTGCGCCGAGCGTGCCTTTATTCGGCGTGCCATCAAGGTCACACATGATGCCGTCAATGTGGCGCTGATTTTCCGCTTCCATGCCAATCAGCGCATCTGCCAGTGCACCATTAACGCCGTCTACCGCTTTCTGGACGCCTTTGCCGCCATAGGCAGCGCCGTCGTCCCGAAGTTCTACGGCTTCGTGGACACCGGTAGAAGCGCCTGATGGCACAGCCGCGCGGCCAACCGCGCCATCTTCCAGCGTCACATCCACTTCAACCGTCGGGTTGCCGCGGCTATCGAAAATTTGGCGGCCAAGGATGTCGACGATAGCGGTCATGAATTGAGCCTTTCAGAGAGGGAATGCTTAGATAGAAACGGGGTTCGCTTTGGCGATGCCGTCCAATTGGACAAGCAAAGCAAGCATGGCTTCAAGTTGGTCTAGCGGCACCATATTTGGGCCATCGCTAGGCGCACTGTCAGGATCGCGGTGTGTTTCAACGAAAAGGCCTGCGACGCCAATGGATATAGCCGCCCTGGCAAGCACAGGCACAAACTCGCGCTGCCCACCGGATGTACCGCCCTGCCCGCCTGGCTGCTGCACGGAATGGGTCGCATCAAATACGACAGGCGCGCCACCCTTCGCCATAATCGGCAAGGATCGCATATCCGAGACAAGCGTGTTGTAGCCGAAGCTCGTGCCACGCTCAGTCAGAATAACGCCGCTAGCCCCAGCCGCTTCAAGCTTGGCGGCCACGTGCTGCATGTCCCAGGGCGCTAGGAACTGTCCCTTTTTAACATTCACCGCGCAGCCAGTTTCAGCCGCAGCAACCAATAAATCCGTCTGGCGGCAAAGGAAGGCCGGTATCTGTAGGAGCGACACGGCTTCAGCCGCCGCCACGCACTGCGCTTCGGTGTGGACATCCGTCGTTACAGGGAGGCCGAGAGTCTGGCGCACATCGCTCAAAATATCTAGACCTTCGACCATCCCGATGCCGCGCGCGCTTGAAAGGCTAGTGCGATTGGCTTTGTCGAATGAGGATTTATAGACCAGCGATACGCCGACACGGTCCGCTATCGCTTTGATCGCTTCTGCCGTTTCCAAAGCATGCGCCCGGCTCTCGATCGCGCATGGACCGGCAATTAGCGAAAACCGCTTGGCGCTGTCAAAAACTGCGCCGCCTACGTCGACAGATTTCGTCATGCAGACTCTCCATCGGAAATACTAAACGAGCCGCGCCTGATCCAGCGCTGCAGCAATGAAGGATCGGAACAACGGATGCGGCTCCATCGGCCTGGATTTCAGTTCTGGATGAAACTGCACACCGATGAACCATGGATGATCCGGCAGCTCCACAATCTCGGGCAAGCGCCCGTCAGGTGAAAGGCCAGAGAAAATCATTCCCGCCGCTTCGATTTCGTCACGGTAGGCGATGTTTATTTCATAGCGGTGACGGTGCCGCTCATGCACCAGCGTCTCGCCATAAGCTTCCGCAACGCGAGAGCCTTCTTTGAGAGATGCCGGATATGCACCAAGCCGCATGGTGCCGCCCAGATCGCTGTCATTATCTCGAAGCTCAACCTCACCGCCGCGCTTCCACTCGGTCATAAGGCCGACAACTGGATGCATCGTCGGGCCAAACTCTGTCGAGCCAGCGTCTTCCCAGCCAACAACAGATCGCGCCATCTCAATGACAGCCATCTGCATACCGAAGCAGATGCCGAAATAAGGTAGCTTCTCTTCCCGCGCGAACTTGGCCGCAAGGATTTTGCCCTCAGCGCCACGCTCGCCGAATCCACCCGGCACCAGAATGCCGTGCACTCCTTCAAGCTGGGAATTATCGCCTGACTGCTCAAAGGCCTCTGCCTCAATCCAGACGCACTCAACCTTCACATTATTGGCGATGCCGCCGTGATTAAGCGCTTCGATGAGGGATTTATAGGCGTCCTTCAGGACTGTATATTTGCCAACAACGCCAATGCGCACGACGCCTTCAGGCTCCCGCACGCGCTCCACGATCTCGCGCCAAACACTGAGATCAGGCGGCGTTTCGTCGGCTAAGCCGAAGTGCTTCAGCACCTCTGTGTCAAAGCCTTCCGCATTATACGTCAGCGGCGTTGCGTAGGTGGTGTCAACGTCAATTGCCTGAATGACGCGTTCTTCGCGGATGTTGCAGAATAGCGCGATCTTGCGCTGCGCATCTGCTGGAATAGGTCGGTCCGACCGGCAGAGCAGCATGTCCGGCTGAATGCCTGAACTCAGCAGATCCTTGACGGAGTGCTGTGTAGGTTTTGTTTTCAGTTCACCCGCAGCCGAGATGTAAGGCACCAGCGTTAGGTGCACGAACATCGTCTGCTCATAGCCGAGTTCATGACGGAGCTGACGGATAGCCTCGATGAACGGCAGGCTTTCAATATCGCCGACAGTGCCGCCGATCTCACACAACACGAAATCTTCGTCGTCCAAATCAGCCTTAATGAACTCTTTGATCATATCGGTGACGTGCGGAATCACCTGCACGGTAGCGCCCAGATACAGGCCTTTGCGTTCCCGCTGCAGTACAGTCTCATAGATGCGGCCAGTGGTGACGCTGTCGCTCTTGCTGCCGGACTGGTTCAGATACCGCTCATAGTGACCGAGATCGAGGTCAGTTTCAGCACCATCATCGGTCACGAACACTTCACCGTGCTGATACGGGCTCATCGTGCCAGGATCAATGTTCAGGTACGGATCGAACTTGCGCAGACGCACACGGTATCCGCGCGCTTGCAACAAGGCACCCAAGGCTGCCGATGCAACACCCTTACCAAGGGAAGATGCGACGCCGCCTGTTATAAAAATAAATTTCGACATCGCGCGCCGTTAAGCCCCCCGCGCTTGAATCAAATTTTGAACGCCAGCTTTCGCCGCCGCCCTATTGTGCAGTCGGCGCACTCGGCAAGAGCGGCTGAGATGTCGCCGCTGGTGTTTCAATGATCGAGCGCTGTGTGTTGGAGCCACTGGCGAGACTGTCTCTTATACACATCTCCGAGCCC
>CAJXVF010000200.1 GCA_913060845.1 uncultured Alphaproteobacteria bacterium
CCATTGTAGCCCGCTAGGAGCGCCCTCACGGAGGCCGCTGCCTGCTTAAGCGCCGCTGGCTCACCGCCAGAAAGCCGCACGTCAATCTCGCGACCAGGCGGCCCGCCCTGGGCTGGGGTTAGCGTCAGCGTTTCAATCCCAGCAACAGAAGGGATCGCTTTCTCCCACGCTGCCAGGAATGCATCGGTTCGGACATCGCGATGATCAGCAGGTTCCAATTCCAGGAATACAGAACCGATCTCATCGCCGCTTGTACCAGTTCCCTGCTGGCGACCTGACGTCGTTCCAACCATCGCAAGCGTCTGGACGACCAATTCACCGCGTTCATAACCGAAGTCTTTCTCGGCCTGATAAGCGGCTTCCTCGACAAGCGTAATCGTATCTTCCGTAGCGGACCGACCCCCACCCGGCGTTAGACGCATGTTTGCGTAGGCAACATCTGGCTCGACCGACGGAAAGAACGTGAACCCAACCCGGTCGAATTTGACCAAACCGACAGAAAGCACCAGGGCGGCAATAGCGAGGGCGACGGTTAAGTACCGCATGCGGATCGCACTTGCAGCTGCTTGGCGGAATTTGCCGTCTCGGAACCTATCGAACCATCGGTTAAATCGTGCACGGAAGCCTGTGGTCTTAGGTGGCGGTGCCGATAGCGCGCCTTTCATATGACCAGGCAAGGCTAAGAAGCACTCAAACAAGCTGGCGATGAGTGCTGCGCAAACCGCCATGGGAATAGCGCCGATGATCGCACCGATTATGCCATCAATCACAAACAGTGGCAGGAATGCAGCCAGTGTTGTCAAAGTCGAGCTAAACACCGGTGCGGCCATACGCTTAGCACCACGCTCCGCGGACTCCAGAGCTGAATGCCCTTGCCGCTTCAACGCTTCCGCATGCTCGCCAACAACAATCGCATCATCAACAACAATGCCAAGCACCAAAATAAGCCCGAACAGGCTGATCATATTGATCGACTGGCCGCTGAGCGCCATCACCGCAAGCGCTGCCATCAACGAGGCCGGGATCCCAATACCAACCCAAAACGCAACACGCGCATTCAGGAATAGAAACAGGATCAGGATTACCAGAATCAGGCCACCGATGCCGTTTTTGACCAGCAACCAAATGCGTTCCTCAACAAGCTTGCTCTCAACGCCAAACTTCTCAATGCGAAGGTCAGGCGGCAGTGTGCCAGCCACGTCAGCGAGGTACTTATCCATGATGGCAGCTGTCTTAAGGCTGTCCGCCGTGACCGCGCGCTGCACCGTGAGCAAAACAGCCGGCAGGCCGCTACGAAGCGCCGTCACCTGCTCTTCATCGAACGTCTCACGGACGATGGCGATATCGGCTACGCGCAGTTTCCCGCCACGGTCATCTCCTTTAATTTCGATGCGGCCAATGTCTTCGGCTGTATCCGCTAGTCCTAAGCTGCGGATTTGCTGTGCGCCGCCGCCCGCCTCGCCCGATGGCGCATCCTGGGACGAGCGACTGATTGCGCCTGCGACCTCTGCCAATGTCAGATCAACGGCGCGCAATTTTCCAGGATCGGCAGAAACCCAGATCTCAGGGTCCCGAACACCGGACAACGCGACGCGATCAATGCCAGCATCAATCAGCTCATCCCGCATGCGCTTGGCAAATGTGCGTAACGAGGCTTCGGTATAGGGTCCAGAGAGGGCCAATCGCGCGATGACATCGTATCGCACGACGCGGGAGACGTTCGCCGTCTCGCTATCCTGCGGCAATGTCGTCGCTTGTGCGACCGCGGCTTCGACATTGGAGAGCCCGGCCTGCATATCTGCACCCTGCTCAAACTCCACAACGATTGATGCAGCCCCTTCACGGGCTGTCGAGCGCACACGCTTCACTTCATCCAGGAAACGCGTTTCAGCCTCAATCGCTTGGACAATCGAAAGGTCCACGTCTTCAGCACTGGCGCCATTCCACGCAACGCTGACGGTGACGATATCAATCCCAAAATCCGGGAAGAATTGCGTGGTCATCTTCCAGAGGCCAGCGAGGCCAGCCACCAGCATGATCGCCATGACCAAATTCGCCGCCGTTGGGTGACGCGCAAACCGAGCGATTAGGCCGCGCGCTTCGTTAGCTTCAGCGTAGGCCCGTGATTCTGGATCGAGTGCACCGCTCACGACGAAGCCAGCGCCTGGATCACGGCAGAATCGCGTGGACGCGCTTTCAAGCCTGAGGCAATTTCTGGGATTCGGGTCGTCACCAATTCATCACCGTTTGAGAGATCGCCTGTGATCACAAGACTTGTCCCGTCTTGCGCCAGCACCGTGACAGCCCGCTCAGCCAAACGGCCTTCGTTCAGCACAAACACACGATTGCCGCCATGGACTGCAGATTCAGGCACACGCACGACGCCGGAATAGCGGATATCTGGCGTCTCTGCCTCAACATAGGCACCGGGACGCAGCCCACGTCCATTTTGGTCCGCAGCTATCGGCGCATAGACCCATACACCACCAGACGCGGCATCAAACTCACCCTCAGTGCGGGCAAGCGTTGCCTGCATCCGGACGGAATTTTGCCCCGCCCGCCAGACAATCGTCGCCGGGCGGCCTGCAACACCGCCGGTCGTCGCTAATCGCCCAAATTGGGCATCGCTCATATGAAATAGGGCTTCGATATGTTCGTTATCGATAATTTTCGCGAGCTTGTCGTTTGGGCTGACGCGCTTACCGATGCCGCCAGAAATTTCGGTTAAAACGCCATCAAAGGGAGCGGTTAGCTTCGTCTGACCCAAGCTCCACTTAGCACGGCTAACACGGACCTCTGCACGCGTGACGGAAGCAGCCAGGCGTGCGGCTTGCGCCTGCAATCTGGTTATACCCTGCTCACGGCTAATGCGGGTCTGGCGGGCCGTCAGGTAGGCGATATTGGAATCATCAGTGGCCTTCTGGGACACGACGCCCCTACCCGTCAGCCGTTTACGGCGGTCCATATCCCGCTTGCGAAGTTTCTCTTGCTGCCTGTCCGATCCGATCAAAGCCCGGCTTGAACGAATTTCAGCCAGCGTCTCCGCTCGCGCAGCTTTGGCTTCAGCCACAGCCGCATTCGCATCCGCTAGTTCGGCTTCGTATGAGAAAGGGTTAATAGCAACCAGAAGATCGCCCTTTTTTACCATTCCACCGGAACGGAAGTTCGGACCAACATCAACAATCGGGCCTTCGACCAGCGGGCGGAGCTCAGCGTCGCGCGCCGCTACGATACGGCCAGATAATCGAAGCATCGGCTGTACTTCGCCCTTCTGCACTGGCAGGACGTCGACCACCCATTCGCGCTCCACCACAGGCCGCTGTGCCGCAACGGGTTTAGTCGCATACAGCATGAAGAAGCCGCCGCCAGCGAGCGCTAGGACGATGGCGATTAGTAGAAATTGTTTGGCGCCGCGCATCAGCAGGCCTCCGGATCAGATTTGAGGCCAAGCGCGCCTAGAACACCGCGGATCGCCGCTTCAATAATGGTTTCTAACTGGGCGGGCTCAATCTCACTCCAGCCAAGCTCCTCTTGGACGACCCGGCGCGCAGCTGCGAACACCATGATCTGTCCCATAACGCCGTGGGCGGCCAGAACCGTCGATGGCGCATCTACTTCTGTGCCAAGGCTGGCTGCCGTTAGCTTGCCCATGGCTTTGTGAAGTGGCAGCACACGTTCATCCAACATTGGCCGATAGTCTGTCGTTGGGTTCTGAAATTCTCGCAATACGGTTTGTGTCACCCAGGGCTCAAGGTCGCCAGACAGCATTTTTGTTAGGATGTGTCGGACAACGAAGCAAGCAACGTCCCTTAGGGCTGATACCGACGGAGCCCCATCCGCCATAACGGCTACTATGCGTTCAATGACAGGACCACCGACAGGCCGCATTTCCTCCAGCAATTGCTCAAGTGCTGCGATATAGAGACCGCGCTTGCCGCCAAAATGATATGACACCGCAGAGACGTTAACATCAGCCGCGTTCGCAATTTCTCTAACACTGACGCCGTCGAAGCTGCGTTCAGCAAACATGCGGGCGGATGCGGCGATCATGCGCGCACGGCTTTCATCTCCGCCAGGGCGGCCCCGGGCGGCGGTAGATGGTTCTTGGGCGACGACTACATTCATGGAGTTGATATAGGCGCATCGATTTATAAAACAAGCGTTTGATTAAGTGGCAAATGTGGCATGTCTCACACGAAAGCTAGAAACCTAACTAGCGGCGCATCACATCCTGTCTTGCTATCCAGTGCCGCATCCGCGACGGTGCCTCGCGAACAAGGAGCGCTGCCCGTGATGAACCTATTCTGGCCCCAGGCGATTTCAGCATGACGCCGCTAGAACGTCCCGTCAGCCGCGGTGGTCTATGGGGTTGGCGGCTATTTGATTGGGCGAACTCACCCTTTCCAACCGTCATCATCACGTTTGTTTTTAGCGCCTATTACACCCAAGCCGTAGCTGATGATCAGGTGACAGGTAGCAGCTGGTGGAGTGCTGCTGTCGCTATTTCCGCTGTATGCATCGCCTTGTTGAGTCCACCGCTTGGCGCAATCGCAGACCAAACCGGCCGCAGGAAGCCTTGGCTTGCAGCAGCAACAATCGTCACCATCACCGCGACTGCGATGCTTTGGTTCGTAGCACCTGAAGAACAATGGCTATTGATGGGCGCTATCCTGATTGTCATAGCCAATGTCGGTTTTGAGATCGGCATGGTTTTCTACAACTCAATGCTGCCAGATTTAGCGCCGCCAAACCGTATTGGTCGCATTTCCGGCGAAGCCTGGGCGCTTGGTTATGCTGGCGGGCTAGTTTGCTTGGTCGTCGCACTCCTGGTTTTCGTGCAAACGGACACGCCACCATTTGGCCTGGATAAGGCGACGGCGGAGCATGTCAGGGTCGTGGCCCTGCTTGTCGCTGTATGGATAGCCGTATTTTCGCTGCCGACATTCCTGCTAACGCCAGACCGCAAGCGGACTGAAATGCCGCTACGGCAAGCGGCCCGGGGCGGGATTAAGCAGCTCATTCAGACTCTAAGAAATGTCCGGCAATTCCCTGAAGTCACGCGATATTTGATTGCGCGTCTGTTCTATGTTGATGGCATGAACACGCTTTTCCTGTTCGGCGGTATCTATGCAGCAGGCACATTCAAGATGAGCGTCGAGGAGATTATCCAGTTCGGCATCGCCTTGAATGTGGCGGCAGGCATAGGCGCTTTTGTTTTTGGTCGCATTGATGATGTGATCGGGCCAAAGAAAGTCATCCTGATCGCCATCGCTGGCATGCTCGCCGTCTCAACGCCTTTGTTGATGGTTGAAGGCAAACTGCTGTTTTGGGTATTCGCGTTACCGCTCGGCCTCTTCTTCGGTCCTGCCCAAACGGCCAGCCGATCGCTCATGGCGCGGCTAACGCCGCCGCACATGACAACTGAAATGTTCGGCCTGTTCGCCCTCTCTGGTAAAGCGACAGCCTTCCTTGGCCCGACATTGGTGGGAACCGTTACGGTGCTGGCAGATAGTCAACGGATTGGGATGGCGACAATTGCGGTGCTATTGATAATCGGCGGGCTGATCATGTTCACCGTCAAAGCGCCGCCGCCGATCCGCGATGAAGCTGTCTCTTAT
>CAJXVF010000201.1 GCA_913060845.1 uncultured Alphaproteobacteria bacterium
AAGCTTCTTCACTGCATGCGGCTATGAACCGGAATGATCCAAATCCGCTCTAGCTTGTCCTCCTGATTATACTCGCTGTGGGTGATCCCATCCCCGGCAGACATGACTTGCACATCGCCAGCACCGGTCCGGCCTTCATTACCCAAGCTATCGCGGTGGGTAATCGCCCCTTCCCGGACATAGGTGACGATCTCCATGTCTTTATGTGGGTGCGGCTCAAAACCCTTACCAGCGTCGATCTCATCATCATTCCATACCCGCAGCGCGCCGACGCCCATACGGGACCGGTCGATATAACGCCCGAAGCTGAAATGATGCTTCGCCTTCAGCCAACCAAAGTCAGCGCCGCCAAGGCTATCAAACGGAATTTTTTCTAACATCACTGCTCTCCATAGCTTGTTTTGAATTGACATAAACTATGTGGAGCCGCCCACCGGCAGACTCAAGGCAGGCATTGCAGCTTTGCGCTGAACGCATGGCCGCCTATTCAGCAAGCGTATTTCTAGTAATTGGCGGTGGAATGACCTTAGCGTTGAATGCCCGCCCTTTCCCTCGCCAATCAGATTGCGCAGGAGAACCCGCCGTCTACGCTGATGGTCTCGCCCGTGACGTATGCCGCCATGGGGGACGCTAGAAATAGCGTCACTCCAGCGATATCAGCCGGTTTGCCCCAGCGTTTCAATGGCGTGCGGCGGAGGATTTCGTCGTTGATGGCTTCGCGGTTTTGGGAGACTTCTGTCATCTTGGTTGCGATCCAACCGGGGGCGATGCAATTCACACGAATGCCATCTTCCGCCCAAGCCACTGCAAGCGTCTTGGTAAGCTGCATCATTGCCGCCTTGCTAGCGCCGTAAGCAGGGTTGCCGCTGGACGCAAAGAAGCCTGTGAGCGAGGAGATGTTGATGATCGAACCATCCGCAGCACCTAACCCTGGCCGCAGCAGTGTCGAGAGCGTCATCGCAGCAGTTAGGTTTACGTCCAGGACTTTGCGGAACGTCTCTGTATCAAACTCCCGGCGCTTATAGGCGATCATGCCGGCATTATTCACCAGCACATCGACTTGTCCCGCCTGATGGGCCAATGCCTGCACGGCATCATCGGAGCCTAGATCAACCTCTGCAAATTCCATGTGGGCCATGTCGGTGTCATAGGCGTCCCGGGCCTTAGTTCCGGTCGCGAGCACGTCTGCACCCGCATCCCGGAAGGCGCAGGCGATGCCGTTGCCGATGCCATTTGATCCACCGGTGACGAGGACCCGTTTACCGCTGAAGTCCAACACGTTCTGCATACTGGTTTCCCCTGCTAGATCAGACCATTGCTTCAATGACATACGGCCCATCATGGGCCAGCGCGCGGGCGAATGCAGCCTCAAAGGCGTCTGCACCCTCAGCCCGCTCGCCAGAGACGCCGAAGCCCTTAGCCATGGCGACGCAATCGAGCGGCGGATCAATGAAGTCCATGGCGATGGGCGCATCATTGTCATGGAACAGCTTCATCCGCTGCTTCAACACGCTATAGCCCTGGTTATTGGCGATGATGAACACCGTCTGCTGCTTCAAGTTTGCGGCAGACCAAAGCGCCTGGATTGCGTACATCGAACTGCCATCGCCGATTAGTGCCACCACCTGCCTGTCCGGATGCGCTTCCTGCACCCCAACCGCCGCCGCAATGCCCCAGCCGATACCGCCGGAGGTATTGCCGAAATAGCAGTAGCGATCCGTGTAAGGCAGGAAGTCGGGCAAGGCCCCTGCCGTGGTGATGCCTTCATCCACAACAATCGCGTTCTCGGGCAGAAGCTCGACCATCCTCATGACCAGCCAATCGGGGTTCATCGGCATTGCGTCGCGTTTATCAACTGTGGCGGCGACTTTCACGGCTTTGTTGGCCGTCCAGTTCTTGTCTTTGAGCGCCGATATCTGCTTCGCTGCCTTATCCGTCAACGCCTTTCCGCCTTTGGACTGCATCAGCGGTGTCAGCACTTTCAGTGTTTCTTTGACATCCGCCCGGATAGCGAGTTCCGTCGCGTAGTTCTTGCCCATCTCCCAATCACGTTGACCAATTTGGACGACGCGCATGCCCTCCGGCATAGGTTCAGTCTTGCTGTAGACCGACATCTTCAGCACGTCGGACCCGACGCAGATCATCATGTCGTGGGGTTCAAGTTTCTTGAGAACCACTGGCTGGCTGCGGGTGAGCACGCCCATATAGGCCGGGTGGCTGGTTGGGAAATGCGCGCCGTCGATGATCGACTGCTGATACACCGGCGCCCCTAGCGCATCGGCGAAGGCAGCCGCTTCCTCAAATGCATCAGACGCAACAATTTCATGGCCCGCGACAATCAACGGGTTCTTGGCGGAGAGAATAGCGTTGGCCAGCGTATCAAGTGCTGCATCATTCGGGCGGGCTTTGGCCTCAACACGCGTAGCAGCGCCCAGATCAATCGCTGCGAACTCATTCAAGATATCGCCTGGAAGGGAGACGAATACAGGCCCTGTCGGCGGCGTTGTTGCTATCTTGGCAGCGCGATGCAGGGTGCGCGGCAAGTCTTCAATCCGCGTGACCTCTGTCGCCCATTTCACTTGCGATTGAGCGATTGGCACAAGCGGATCATACAGCAGCGGTTCGGTTAGCCCGTGGCCGATTTCCTGCTGGCCTGCGGTCACGATCATCGGCGTGCCCGCGATCTTGGAGGTATAGATCGCGCCCATAGCGTTGCCGAGGCCTGGTGCCACATGCACGTTGCACGCAACCAACTCACCGGATGCGCGGCTGAATCCATCCGCGATGCCGATCACGACTGATTCTTGCATCGCCAGCACGTAGCCCATCTCCGGGTAATCCGCGAGGGCGTGCATGATTGGTAGTTCAGTGGTGCCGGGATTGCCGAACATGCGCGTAATGCCCTCATTCAGCAATGTGTGAATAAAGGCGTTGCGGCCGCTAATCGTGTTGACGGGCGTAGAATCAGACATAGGGACGGTGCGCTCCGGATGGCGGGGTCATTTGACGAATGCTCTCTCGAGCGTGAGGATAGCCAAGAAAGCAAGACCGCAACAACAGCGTTCAAGGAGAAACCCCATGGACGGCGCACATCCCGCACCTACAGCCCCCGTTTCAACGCCACAAGTTTGGTATGGCCGCGACATGGCCAAGCAACCCGAGAGTTGGAACCGGCGTTGGAGCGCTGCCGAAATCGCTGAGATTGAAGCTGCGATTGCTGGAGTCGAAGCCAGAGGGCTCGACATTCTGGACATCGACGCCGCCGCTTTCCCCCTGCCTACAATAGCACCGGAAATTGAGCGCATCCGGCAGACAGTTCTGCACGGCCCGGGCATCTTCCTTTTGCGAGGCCTTCCGGTTAGCCAGTGGACGGTCAAGCAGGCAGCCATCGCATTCTGGGGTCTTGGCGCGCATATGGGGGATCCTTGTTCGCAGAACGGCAAAGGCCATGTACTTGGCCATGTGAAGAACCTGGGCCTCGATTACGCCGCTGCTGCGACACGTGGCTACCAGACCTCCGCTCGCCTGCCCTACCATACTGATTCAAGCGATATTGTTGGCCTGCTATGCCTGAAAACGGCACAGTCTGGCGGGCTGTCATCGGTCGTAAGCTCCACCACAATCTATAATGAGGTGCTGAAACGCAGGCCGGACCTGATGCCCGTTCTGATGCAGCCGTTCTATCGCACGCGCTGGGGCGAAATCCCCGAAGGTAAAATGCCTTGGGCGGAAGTGCCGGTGTTCATGCCCCATGAAGGCCGCGTGATCTCCCACTATGTCCGGAGCGCTATCCGCAAAGGCCAAGACCTTCCCGGTGCGCCACAGATAACAGACCTTCAAGTCGAAGCTCTTGATCTGGTGGATAGCATTGCGGCTGATCCTGAAGTTCACTTGGACATGACGTTTGAGCCGGGCGACATTCAATTGGTTTGCAATCACGGCCTCTACCATAGCCGCACGGCCTATGAAGATTGGCCGAACCCTGAAGATCGTCGCCATTTGCTGCGCCTTTGGCTGGCCTGCACTGACGGACCGCCATTGCCGGATTGGATGACAGTCGCCTATGAAGGCCAAACCGCAACCGGGCGTCCCAATGGCATCGCTGTTCCAGGCGTCCCGTTTGTTGCTCCCCTAGAGGCAGAATAGACATCCATGACTGACGCTCCCCTGTTCCGGCTGGATGGCCGGGCTGCTCTCGTGACCGGCGCTTCTCGTGGCCTTGGCCGAAGCTTCGCTGGCGCTCTTGCCAAAGCTGGCGCCAAAGTCGCCCTCTGCGCGCGCGATGAAGCGCTGCTGAAGGAAGTTGCTGCTAAGATCACTGATGCAGGCGGTACAGCCCATCCCATCGTCATGGACGTGACGGATCAGGCAAGCGTCATTGCTGGTATCGCGGCCGCGGAAGCAAAACTTGGGCCGCTGCGCGCCGTGGTCAACAATTCCGGCATCGCGAAAACGGCACGGCTGCTGGACGTTGATCAGGCGGTTGAATGGGACCCAGTGATTGATGTGAATTTGACCGGCGCGTGGCTGGTGGCGCAAGCGGCAGCCAAAGCAATGGCAGCCCACAGCCAAGGCGGATCAATCATCAATATCTCGTCGATCCTTGGCCAACGAACAAACCCTGGCGTGATCGCCTATAACGCCGCGAAAGCAGGGTTGGATATGGTCACGCGGGAAATGGCGGCGGAACTCGCCAAGCTTGGCATTCGGGTGAACGCCCTGTCGCCGGGCTACATCGAGACCGATATGAACCGGGACTACTGGTCCACCCCACCTGGCAAGGCCCTGATGGCACGAGTGCCGATGAGACGCCTCGGCCAGGAAGAGGACTTGGACGGACCAATCGTCTTCCTGGCCTCAGATGCTTCAGCCTATATCACCGGCCAAGTGCTTGGCCTGGATGGCGGGCACTCAGTCGGCTTTATATAGGCGGTAGCTATTCGGCGGCCTGCTGCATAAGCGTTGCGGCATAGGTTCCGCGTCGCTCTAGGTTGGCTGCAAACTCCGCCGGGAATACATCCGCGACAGAACCATCAACGGCTGGATGCGCCATCAGCGCTTCCGCCCAAGCTTTCACGGATGGATATTCGTCCAGCAGCTTGGTTCCAAGCAGATCATCCGCCATCAAGAAGCGCTGGAAGAACGGCGCATAGGCGCAATCGACGAGGCAAAGCTTGTCCCCGCCGAAATACGGCCCTGGTTCCGCATGATGCTCCAGCGCATAAGCGATACGCTCCAAGCGCTTGTGCGCCATCTCCATCGCAGCATCAGATGCTTCCTTGGTCTTGGCGTAGTAAACGCCTGAAAGACCGCTGGAAAAGTCCGGCACAAAGTCCGTCCAGGCGCGGTGACGGGCGCGAGTGATCAGGTCTGCCGGGTGCATTCTCGGCTCAACCGTCTCATCCAGATATTCCGCAATCGCGTTGGATTCGAACAGAATTTCGTCGTCAACCTGAAGCACCGGCACTTTGCCGTGCGGTGAAATTTTCAGGAACCAATCGGGCTTTTCCCGAAGGTTTACATAGGTGGTCTCAAACGTGACCGACTTAGCACGGAGGGCAATCACGGCTGTCTCTTATACACATCTCCGAGCCCACGAGACCTCTCTACATCTCG
>CAJXVF010000202.1 GCA_913060845.1 uncultured Alphaproteobacteria bacterium
CTTCAAACATAAAGGTCAAGCCATCAAATTCGGCTTCTCTATGACTCCGGGTATATAGTTATTGAGAATGTTGATGGAGGTATTGATACAATACAAGTTGCGCGGACATATACACTACCGGATAACGTAGAAAATATGCTGTACGTGGGCGGTAGAAACGCTTTTGGCAATAATCTGAATAATGAAATGACCGGCAATAAGTTCTTTCAGACATTTTTTGGTCTTGACGGGAATGACCGACTTGATGGCGCTGGTAGCGAAGATGTGCTGCTAGGAGGGAGCGGCGACGATACGTTAATTGGGAGAATCGGTGATTTCCGCGATAAGCTTGTCGGCGGGACCGGTGACGACATTATTGAGGTAGGTGGCGGCGATGACCGTGCATTCGGCAATTCCGGAAATGACATCATTAATGGCGGTGATGGCGATGACATAATCGCCGGCCAATCCGGTGCTGATCAGATTGATGCTGGCGCTGGTGACGATGCTGTGGACGGCGGCTTCCATAATGATGTGATCAATGGTGGCGATGGTGACGACCAACTTGTCGGCAATGGCGGCGTCGATGAAATTGACGGCGGAGCAGGCGATGATCTGATCTTTGGCGGGGCCCATGCCGACATCATTCGTGGCGGTGATGGGGATGATCGTATTCTTGGCCAGTCGCTTGGCGATGACATGACTGGCGGCGCTGGCGACGATATTATCCGGGATTTTGAAACTGGGTTCACATCGTCTGAAGTTGTGAATCTTGCACGTTTGGGCTTCAGCTCCGGCAGTGCGGCGCTTGCGGCTGTCCAAGATGATGCGAACGGCAATGCCGTGCTGACCTATACGGGCGGCAGCATCACTTTTGATGGTTTGGCAACATCTGATCTCAGCATCCACGATTTCCATGTGAAGGCGGGCGGATCTGTCGGCACAGGATTGGAAGATGTTATTCTGGGCGGAGCTGGTAATGACAAGCTGATTGGCAATGGTGGCGATGATGAGATCCGCGCTGGCGGCGGCATCGATGCTGTATTTGGCGGCGCTGGCGCAGATTTCCTCGTTGGGTAATCTGGGGATGACTTGGTGCGCGGCGGTGCGGGCAACGACCGAGCGTTTGGCAATTCAGGCAATGACCGCGCAATCGGGGACGCCGGTGATGACCAATTGTTCGGCCAGTCCGGTGATGATCTACTCGCAGGTGCCGGGGGCAATGACAGGCTGGATGGCGGTTTCAACAATGACCAGTTGTTCGGCAACCAAGGCGACGACGTGCTCAACGGCGGCGACGGTGATGATGTGCTGACTGGCGGTGCTGGCAATGATCAGTTTACCGGCGGCGCTGGCAGTGACCGCCATGTTGCTGGATCAGGCCTTGATGTGCTCACGGATTTCCAGTCAGGGCCAGGTGGTGACGTTCTGGACCTGCGGATATTCGGGTTTGCCGATTTAGATGCAGTGCTGGCGATCACCAGCAACAACGCGCTCGGTGCCGTGGTTCAGATTTCGGACGGCGACACGATCAACATTCCGGGCGTCGCAGCCGGCGATCTGAATGATACAAACGTGCTGGTCTAGCCCCAGGTTTTTGTTGGTGGGGATTTGATTTCGATCTGCACGGAGTCTTCGAGCGCTTCGTGATAATGTTTGACGCCTGCGGGGTGAACCCATGCGTCGCCTGGTTCTGCGATCCAGCTTTCGCCCTCGATCACGACGCGGACACGGCCGGAGATGAGGTAGCAGATTGATTCGTGGTCCGGATGGGCGTGTTCCGGGTCGACCAGGCCTTGCGGACGCTTGGCTTCCATAAACAGCATGGTTTCACCCACGATGAGTGGCTTGATCGACAAGCGCTTGTCACCGCTACCTTCGTCATGGCCCTCCAGCTTTGAGATGACCTCATACGGAATAGAGGAATTCTTTGCGAACAAGCTGGATGAGGGAGGAAGGCGGCGTGCGTTGTCAGACATGATTAATCTCCTTGATTTCAAGCATCATAGCGCTTCTTGAATTCCTGCGTATGCTTTTGATTGGGCATCAAAACTGGGCAGGCGTTTAGCGTTGCAGCGAATAGACTTCATAACCGTTGTGCATTCTGCCGACCTGCTGCTGTGGCGCTTGCAGGCGCGCAGTATGGCTAAATACATGGCCGCAGACGTGCCGCGTAGCATTACGGTTATTGCCAACGACCCCTCGGGCGAGGTGTGCCTGGATTACCTCAACGCCAATCTGGATGCCTACGGACTTCATCGTCCACTGGTTAAGGTTAGGACCGCAGCAGATTTTCTGGATGCGCCGAGCGCTTTGCCGGGCTGGCGTAGTCAACAGGTGCTGAAATTGTTAGCGGGCGCTGCATCTGCCGACGCATGGATCGTGTGGCTGGATGGCAAGAACCATTTCTTGGGACCGGTTGATTACGGCTCGTTCTTCACAGAGGACGGTCGCGCCCGTACGATCTATACCAAAAAGAAGCTCCGCCATGACCGTCGCTGGCTGGCGCATAGCCTAGACTATTTCGGCATGTCTTATCACTGGCTGGAGGAACTTGGGCCGCTGACATACACGCCCTATCCAATGCGCGCTGATACATTGAGAGCAATGCTGGCGGACATTGAGGCGCGAGGTGATAGCGTCGAAGCGCTTTTCCGGCGCCGCAAGCGCTACACCGAATTCTACCTGCTCTACGCCTATGTCCTCAGTCAGCACGGGGAGGCGGATGCGATATACGATTCCGCACTGCCCTGGCCAGCAACGATTTGGAAGCACGGGCCGCCAACACTGGAACGGCATATAGAGCGATTTGAGCGATTGGGCGGGCCATTCTTTGCGGTGCACCAGCGGCGGCGCGGTACATTCCTGCAGGCGGATCGTGAGGCGCTGATGCGGCTCTGGTTAGACCGGGACCTCATGACGGAAGCGGAGGCTGAGGACCTGCTGGGGGTACCAGCGGTGGTCTCCGGCGGCAAAACACCATGGTGGCGAAAGCTCCTCAGGCCCTAAAAATAAAGTCCGGCTTTCAGGCTGACATGGCCTTTTCTGCCAACGATAATATGGTCCAGCACCTCAACCCCAATAGCGTCCCCAGCCTTGGCGATTGCTTTCGTCAGCGTCACATCAGCTTTTGACGGCTTAGGGTCACCGGATGGATGATTGTGGGCCAGGATCACTGCAGTGGCACCTAGTTCCAGTGCCCGGCGAATCACTTCGCGAGGATATGCTGGCGTTTGGTCAATCGTTCCTTCGCCCTGCACTTCATCCCGGATCAGGCAGTTCTGTTTGTCTAGGAACAGCACGCGGAATTGCTCGACAGGTTGGCGGGCCATGGCGACACGGCAATAATCAACAACTGCCTGGAATGAGGATAGAATTGGCTGCGCATGCACTACCTCCCGCGTGAGGCGTTCCGCGCCCGCCGCAATCGTCTTCAACGCGACAACGCCTGCCTCGCCCATACCTTTGATCTGCAGTAACTCTGGCGGGGATGCGCTTACCGCTTCAGCAAAGCTGCCAAATCGGTCAATCAACGCCTTGGCGATTGGTTTGGTATCTGCGCGCGGAATGGCCAGGAACAGAATCAGTTCTAGTAGCTCGTAATCGGCGACAGCCTCTGGCCCGCCATCCATGAAGCGCTTGCGCAAGCGTTGTCGATGGCCTGCTAGCGCTGATTTACGGTCAGGAACAGTCTCTTCCGTCATCGTAAAGCTCAGCTGCAGGGCGTCTTTGTGTGACCGGCAGGGGAGAGCGTGAATAGCTCGCAACCATCATCGGTGACAGCCAGCGAATGCTCATACTGGGCGGAAAGTGAGCGGTCGCGGGTAACGGCGGTCCAGCCGTCCGCGAGGATTTTGCTGTCAGGCCTACCCACATTCACCATCGGTTCAATGGTGAAGAACATGCCCGCTTCTAGCACAGGGCCTTCGCCCTTGCGGCCGTAATGGAGCACGCTTGGCGGCATGTGGAATGTCTGCCCGAGGCCATGGCCACAGAAATCCCTCACGACAGTAAAGCGCTGATCTTCAACATAGGATTGGATGGCCCAGCCAATATCGCCCAAGGTTGCACCAGGTTTGACCATAGCGATGCCGCGCATGAGCGATTCATACGTGACGTCCATTAACCGTTGCGCTTTCACCGAAGGCTTGCCAGCGACATACATCCGTGAGCTATCACCATGCCAACCGTTTAGAATGACTGTCACGTCGATGTTCAGAATATCGCTATCCCGGAGCCGCTTTGGGCCAGGGATGCCGTGGCAGACAACATGATTGATTGACGTGCAGATGGACTTCGGGAAGCCGCGGTAATTCAAGGGCGCGGGCACGGCACCTCGTGTCGTGATGAATTCGTGGGCGAGGCGGTCGAGTTCTTCGGTTGTCACACCGGGCTGAACGTGCGGCGTGATGAAATCCAAAGTTTCCGCGCACAATTTGCCCGCTCGTCGCATACCGACGAAGTCTGCTTCCGTGTGGATCGTGATCCCGTCCCGGTTTACCCGGCGTTGTTGCAGCGCGCTTTGGTTCATCAGCGAAGTTCCATGTCCAGATCAGTCAATCGAAATAGGCAGCGCGCGGTCAAGCGTGATCCCATCCATAGTAATCGCGCATTGATAGCATAAAGTTTCGACACCTGTAGTCCGCGCTGCCCGGTAGGCAGCGGCATATGCCGGGTCAATATCTTCAGCTAAGCGGAATGTGCTGCAATCACCACGCTGCACAATGTAGAGCATGACCGCGCGATGGCCAGCTTTGACCATATTCGCAAGCTCTACCAAATGCTTGGCGCCGCGCGCGGTTTTTGAATCCGGAAATTCAGCCCGACCTTCACGTTCTAGGTGGACGTTCTTGATCTCGACATAACAATCCGGTTTCCTAGTATCTGTTAGAAGCAGATCTATGCGGGAGTTCTCGCCGTATTTCACTTCTCGGCGAATATTCTCATAGCCTGCCAATTCTGGGATAAGGCCTTCTGGTATAGCGGCCTCGGCGATGGGATTGGGACGGCCGGTATCAATGCCAACAAGACAGTTCTCTAGCTCTGTCAGCTCCCAGGCATAGGGCAATTTTGCCTTCGGATTCTTTGCATGGCGAAGCCAGACGCGCATACCGGGTTCTGCTAGTCCCAGCATGGCGCCAGGATTGGGGCAATGGATGGTGATTGGATCAGCATCTTCCGGGGCATCTTCGAAGCGAATATCTGCCAGGAATCGCTTGTAACGCTTGATCAATTTCGCCGGCATTAGAGGCTTTTCAAACTGAATGGGACATCACGCCTGATTAAGGATCGGAATCGCACTTGGACCTTTGGATAAGCGCGCCTAATATCATTGCCAAGTCAACACCGCTCAGAAAGACCGCCGCCATGGCCGATCAAGACGCCGAAACAGGCACAGTCACAGCCGCTATGCTCGTGATTGGCAATGAAATCCTGTCTGGACGCACCCAGGACGCAAATATAAATTTCGTTGCGACGGGATTGAATGAAATCGGCATCCAACTGCGTGAAGTGCGTGTGGTGCCGGATATTGAGGCTGAGATCGTCGCTTCGGTCAACGCGCTGCGTACCCTGTCTCTTATACACATCTCCGAGCCCACGAGACCTCTCTACATCTCG
>CAJXVF010000203.1 GCA_913060845.1 uncultured Alphaproteobacteria bacterium
CGAGATGTAGAGAGGTCTCGTGGGCTCGGAGATGTGTATAAGAGACAGGATAAAGCTGGAGCGCGCTACACAATCAATGCTGGCATGGAACGCCGCACACCCGGCAACCTGAACCTGGCGTTCGACGGCGCAGATGCGCTGCCGCTCATCAATGCAGCACCTGATGTGGCGATCTCCACGGGCTCAGCCTGCTCGTCCGCATCTGTCGAGCCATCCTACGTCCTAAAAGCGATTGGCCTCTCTCCAGCGGACGCTGCACGCTCTGTCCGCATCGCCTTCGGGCGCCAAACAACAGAAGCCGAAGCAGTACGCGCAGCGGAACGTTTGGCTGCAGCAGCGGCAAATGTCGCCCGTACCAATGCACCAGCGTAATAGACTGATGCCAAAAGTGACTTTTGTATACGCGGACGGACGCCGCTTGGACGCTGAGGCGCATGAAGGCGAATCAATCCTTGCACTTGCGTGGCGCTTAGACGCTGGCATTGAAGGCGACTGCGAGGGTGCAATGGCATGCTCAACCTGCCATGTCATCTTGGAGGAGAATGCCTTCGACGCCCTACCCCAGCCCAGCGAAGAAGAGGATTCGATCCTTGACCTAGCGCCAGGCGCCAGCGAGAGGTCACGTCTTGGCTGTCAGATCGTCATATCGGCAGAGATGGACGGATTGCTTATTCATTTACCTGCAACAGCGCCGTCATTGCTATGAAATACTCAAGTGGACTAAAATTGGTTTCAAACAAAGCTTTCTGCTTCAGCACTAGTTCACATTCAGGATTGATATGAGTAAGACCAATTTAGGCTGCATCTTTCAGCGGCATGTTGGGCATGAACGCCCGGCTATTGTTGACCTAAAAGACCCCAACTCGCCCATTAGCATCACCTATGACCAGCTGAGCGACATGGCCGATGCCGTAGCACGCAGATTGGTTTCTCGCGGCCTGGTTCCAGGTGACCGGGTGGGCATTCTGGCGCTGAACCGTGTTGAATATTTGGCCGTATTCTTTGGTGCCATGCGGGCGGGCGTAATTCCCGCCCCGATCAATATCAAATTATCCGTCGAGATGGTCGCCTACGTGCTTGGCGATGCAGGCTGCCAGCTGGCATTCGTGGAGGATGCCTTTGCCGATTTAGCACCAGCGGACTTGCCGAAAATATCATTCGACCGCGATTTCCAAAACTTTCTTGATTTTGGACCATTTGAAGCCATCGAAACAACGCCGGACATGCCCGCACTTCAGCCCTATACGTCGGGCTCAACAGGCAAGCCAAAGGGCGTTTTGTTAAGCCACACAGGCCAGATGTGGGGACCTTCTACGGCGGATTGGATGCAGCCGGACGGAGCCTACCTCATCGCTGCCCCCCTCTATCACAAGAACGCGCTAATGGTGACAAAGAGCGCCTTTTTCACTGGCGCCCGCATCGTGCTGATGCCGCGATTCGACGCTAAAACTTACCTGAAAGCCATCGAGGACTACCGTCCAACGACCGTATCCGGTGTCCCGGCCATGGTCGCCATGTTGATGCTGGAGCAAGAGACGCTCGCAACAACGGATCTCTCATCGGTGACTGAAGTCTCCATGGGCTCTGCACCGGCGTCAGAACTACTGTTGGCGCAAGTGAAACAGGTCTTCAACAATCCCCGCATCATGATCCAATATGGCGTGACGGAAGCTGGCCCCCGGATGTTTGGCGCACACCCTGATGGCAGTCCCCGCCCGCTCGGCTCTTGCGGTTATCCCCTGCCCGGCGGTGAAGTGAAGTTGGTCATGGATGAAGATAATCCGACCGACCCCGGCGGCGAAATGGCTGGCGAGCTTTGGGTGCGGAACCCAGGCGTCCTGCTCGCCTACCACAATCTACCAGAAGCCACGGCGGCGAAGCTGCCCGGCGATGGATGGTTCCGCACCGGAGACGTGCTCCGCCGGGATGCCCAAGGTTTCTACTGGTTCGTCAGCCGCGCCGACGACATGTTTAACTGCGGCGGCGAGAACATCTATCCGGCTGAAGTTGAAGCCGTTTTGGAAAAATACGGCGATGTTCTGCAAAGCGCCGTGGTGCCTATCCCGCATGCAGTAAAGGGCGAAGTACCAGTGGCGTTCGTGGTTTTGGCGGACGGCGCGGCGGTTAGCGAGAATGAACTGAAGCAATTCCCCCTCGCCAATGGCCCCGCCTATGCCCACCCTCGCCGCATCTTCTTCCTAGAAGCGCTGCCACTCGCCAGTACGAACAAGGTGGACCGGCGTGCACTGCTGGAAGATGCGCTGAAGCGCGTCGGGAATTGATCCAGAGCCGCTTAGTCCCGATGGATGGGATCTATCCATTTGACGGATTCTGGTTTCTCAATTGGCTCAACATCCAAATTCACGACGACTGATTCTTGGTCACTGCGAACAAGCACACATTCCAGCACCTCATCTGCTGATGCGTTGATTTCCTGGTGCGGTACATAGGGCGGCACGAAGATGAAATCGCCCGGACCCGCTTCCGCCACATATTCCAACTTCTCGCCCCAACGCATGCGGGCCTTGCCTTTAAGCACATAAATCACGCTCTCAAGTGCACCGTGGTGATGGACGCCAGTCTTGGCATCCGCATGGATGTGGACTGTTCCCGCCCATAATTGCTTTGCCCCGGCTCGAGCAAAATTGATTGCAGCGGCGCGGTTCATGCCGGGGGTTTGCGGGGTATTGGTATCAAGCTCATTGCCCGGGATGACCTGAACGCCGCCGTGCTTCCATTGGTCTGTCACAATATTCTTCCTTATTTTACGATACCTTCGCCAAGGAAATTGCGAGCAGAGACCGGCCCAATCAATGCCGGTGAAAGAATATGGACATTTACCCATCGGCTGGGTTCAACCGCTACAATCCGCCTAGAATTGGCAAGTTTTCTACACAATCCGCCGTGCGGCAGCCGGGTGCCCCTTTCCCTTTGGCGCAAGGCCGCCATATTCTATCGGGAATGTCGTATACTGACGATGAGAGACCGAAATGATCGCGTGGACTTCATGAGCGACGATAATGACAAATCTGGGGACGGTGGTTCTGATACCGGCGTTACCGTCCGCACCAAACCGGCCACGAAAAAGCCGGCGATGTACAAAGTGCTGATGCTGAATGATGACTACACGCCCATGGAATTCGTGGTGCATGTGCTGGAATCCAACTTCCGCAAAACGCGTGAAGAGGCAACCCAGGTCATGCTGCACGTCCACCGGCGCGGCATCGGCATTTGCGGCGTTTATACCTATGAGATCGCTGAAACGAAGGTGACCGAAGTCGTAGAATTCGCCCGCCGAAACGAACACCCTCTCCAGCTGACGCTGGAAAAAGATTAACGAAACCCAGGAGCGCCCGTGCCTATGCTGTCGCGCACATTGGAAGAAACCCTGCACCGTGCCATTGGTTACGCGCGAGAGCGAAACCACGAATACGCAACACTGGAGCATCTGCTCCTAGCGCTTGGAGACGATAGTGACGCCATCGCCGTCCTCCGCGCCTGCGCCGTCGATGTAAAGAAACTGCGCGCGGATGTAGCGGAGTATGTCGAGAGCGAATTCGAAACCGTCGACTACGAAGATGCAGACGCGCCAGACCCGAAGCCAACTGCTGGATTCCAGCGTGTGCTTCAGCGCGCGGCAATCCACGTGCAGTCGTCGGGCCGGGAAGAAGTGAACGGGGCAAATGTTCTGGTCGCCATCTTCTCCGAGCGTGAAAGCCATGCCGTTTATTTCCTCCACATGCAGGAAATGACACGCCTGGACGCGGTTCAGTACATCTCCCACGGCGTCGCCAAAGCCCCTGGCCGCAGCGAACGCCGTCGCCCAAGCGGCGAAGGATCCCGTCGGAATTCAGAATCCAACGGCGGCGGTAATGGTGGCGATGAGCCAGAGGACGAAAAGGTCGAAGCTGAAGCGCTAGAGGCTTATTGCGTTGACCTCAACGAAAAAGCGGCTGACGGCAAGATCGACCCGCTGATTGGCCGTGGCCCAGAGCTTGAGCGCGTCATCCAGATTCTGTGCCGTCGCACCAAGAACAATCCGCTACTGGTTGGCGATCCGGGCGTTGGTAAAACCGCCATCGCAGAAGGCCTGGCCCGTCGCATCCTCGAAGGTGAAACGCCGGAAGTATTGGCCCATTGCACCATCTACTCACTCGATTTGGGCGCGTTGCTGGCAGGTACCCGCTATCGCGGCGACTTCGAGGAGCGGATCAAAGCCGTCCTGAAAGAGCTTGAAGAACGCCCAGGTGCGATTTTGTTCATCGATGAAATCCATACGGTGATCGGCGCTGGCGCCACGTCCGGCGGGTCCATGGATGCGTCCAACTTGCTGAAACCGGCGCTTGCTTCTGGCACGCTCCGCTGCATTGGCTCGACGACGTACAAAGAATACCGCTCCTACTTCGAGAAAGACCGCGCCCTTGTGCGTCGTTTCCAGAAGATCGATGTGAACGAGCCTTCTGTGCCGGACGCAATCAAGATCATGCTGGGCCTGAAGCCGGTCTACGAAGAGCATCACAAAGTCCGCTACACGCGGGATGCCATTAAGTCCGCAGTGGAACTGTCCGCCCGCTACATCAATGATCGGAAGCTGCCTGATAAGGCGATTGACGTGATTGATGAAGTAGGCGCAGCGCAGATGTTGCTGCCAGAAGGCAAGCGCAAGAAAACTATTGATGTAAAAGACATCGAGGATATCGTCGCGAAGATCGCGCGCATTCCAGCGAAATCCGTCAGCAAGGACGACAAGACCGTTCTGGCCAATCTGGAAGAGCAGCTGAAAAGCACGGTGTTCGGCCAGGACCAAGCGCTGGATGCCCTTGCGAGCGCCGTCAAACTCGCTCGCGCCGGCCTCCGCCAACCAGAGAAGCCGATTGGCTCCTATCTGTTCGCTGGGCCTACTGGTGTCGGCAAAACGGAAGCGGCCAAGCAATTGGCGAACGTTATGGGCGTGGAACTCGTGCGCTTCGATATGTCGGAATATATGGAGCGTCACTCCGTATCCCGCCTTATTGGCGCGCCGCCGGGCTATGTCGGCTTCGATCAGGGCGGCATGTTGACCGATGCGGTTGATAAAAACCCGCATGTGGTGCTGCTGCTCGATGAGATCGAAAAGGCGCATCCGGATGTCTACAACGTGCTCTTGCAGATCATGGATCACGGCAAGCTGACGGATCACAACGGCAAGCAGATCGACTTCCGTAATGTCGTGCTGATCATGACGACCAATGCAGGTGCGGCAGACTTAGCCAAACCCGCCATGGGCTTTGGCCGCAGCGTGCGAGAAGGCGACGATACCGAAGCGATCAACCGCATGTTCACGCCGGAATTCCGGAATCGGTTGGATGCGACCATCTCCTTCAAGGCGCTACCGCTGGAAGTCATTGACCGCGTTGTCGATAAGTTCATTGCGGAACTTGAAGGCCAGTTGGCGGAACGCGCCGTCTCTATCGAACTATCGGCTCCTGCTCGCAAATGGCTCGGCAAAAAGGGTTACAGCCCTGAATATGGCGCGAGGCCGCTAACCCGGGTCATCCAAGAGCACATTAAGAACTGTCTCTTATACACATCTGACGCTGCCGACGAATAGAGAGGTGT
>CAJXVF010000204.1 GCA_913060845.1 uncultured Alphaproteobacteria bacterium
TATTCCCTACCAAGGGAATCCCAAACGATTCAATCAAATCCAAATCCGCTCTAAGTCTTGCGGACGAGGAGATATTCCTCGGAGTGCTCGCCTGGAACACTTGGCGGTTGTTTGAGGTGATGCATGCCGTTCCTGGTGCGGTTGGGGTACTGCACACTGCCAATCCGCGCCTGCACGAAACTCATCTTGCCTACACGATTAATCACTGTGGCGATCGGGCGGTGTTTGTTGACCTGGACTGCCTGCCGCTTGCAGAAGCGATTGGGCCGGATTGCCCAAGCGTTCGCCACTGGATCATCTTGGCGGACAAGGCTGATATGCCGGAGACCTCCTTGCCAGGCGTCCTCTGCTACGAGGATTTGATTGAGGCAGGTGACACGGCCTTCGCTTGGCCAGACTTTGACGAGCGCCGCGCATCGACGCTGTGTTTTACGTCGGCAACCACGGGGGAGCCGAAAGGCGTGCTCTACAGCCATCGCGGCACAGTGCTGAACGTGATGACTATCGCGGGCAAAAATGGCTGGAACTTAGGCAAGGGCGATTGTGTGCTTTGCGCCGCGCCATTCTTTCACTGCAACGGGTGGGGCATGCCGTATATGGCACCGTTGGCGGGTGCAAAAATGGTTCTGCCGGGCCGCGTGGTGAGCCCCCAAGCGATGCTTGACCTGATCCGCGCCGAAGTCGTCACGCATTCCGGTGGTGTGCCGACTGTGTTGATGGACCTGCTGGCCCAAGTTGAGAGCGATGGCGGCGATTTCGGGCCGTTGCAGCAATTATGGACGGGTGCCACTGCCCCGCCGGAATCACTTTTGCGCCGGTTAGAAGCATTTGGGCCGAAAGTCGTGCATGCCTTCGGTATGACCGAAACGACTCAGGCGCTGACTGTCGCTGTTCCTAACCCTAATGCTTCCGATGCCGCGCGCCGGGCAGAACAAATGACCCAAGGTCAGCCCATTTTCCTGACGGATGTGCGGGCTGTTAGCGAGGACGGTTTAGTTTTGCCGGCAGATGGAGAGAGTGTTGGGCTTTTGCAGGTACGCGGGCCATCGGTCGCTGCGGCCTATTTCAAACGGCCAGACCTGACGCCAGTGACGGCGGATGGTTGGCTCGACACGGGCGATATCGGCTCGGTCGGCCCAGAAGGGCATATGCGCATTAGCGACCGGGCGAAGGATGCCATCAAGTCTGGCGGCGAGTGGATCAGTTCCGTCGCGTTAGAAAACATCGCAGCAGGCTGCCCGGGCGTGGCAGAGGCCTGCTGTATTGGCGTTAATCACCCGCGCTGGCAGGAACGTCCATTGCTGCTGATCGTCCGTGTGGCTGGTGCTGATATCGACGAGGCAAGCTTGCGTATGTTCCTTGCAGGCAAAATCGCCAAATGGTGGATGCCAGATGCAGTACGCTTCGTGGATAGCTTATCGCGCAATGGCGTCGGCAAAGTGCCGAAGGCCGCCCTCCGGGAACAATATCAGGCTGTGTTGCTGGCTGATCTTGGTAAGGGAGAGTCCTAGTCCGTGACCACGAGCTCGCGCGGGAGCTTGAAGCGGATGGTTTCGTCAGCGACCCGAGTTTCTTCCACGGTGACATCAAACCGCGCGCGCGCTGCTTCAATCACTTCCTGCACCAATTGTTCCGGGGCCGACGCACCTGCGGAGAGGCCGACAGTTTGAACACTGTCGAACCAGGCCCAATCGATATCCGGTGCGCGGGCGATCAATCGGGCTTCTGCTGCGCCGGAAAGCTTTGCGACCTCAACCAGTCGGTTGGAGTTCGAAGAATTCGCAGCGCCCACGATCAGAAAGAGGTCTGTGTCCTTCGCGGCTGATTTGACCGCAGCTTGGCGATTGGTGGTCGCATAGCAGATATCCTCCTGCTTGGGCCCGGCGATATCGGGGAAGCGGCGGCTCAATGTGGCGATGATTTCGCTGGTGTCGTCCACTGAAAGTGTCGTCTGGCTGGCGAAAGCGAGGGACGCGCCTGCGGGCGGTGTCACAGTCTCAGCATCTTCGACAGTTTCTACTAGTGTCATCGCACCGTCAGGTAGTTGCCCCAGCGTGCCGATAACCTCCGGGTGTCCGGCATGGCCGATCAGCATGATATGCCGACCTTGGGCACTGTGGCGCTCTGCTTCGCGGTGGACTTTGCTGACAAGCGGGCAGGTGGCGTCCACATAAATCATGTTGCGCGCCTGGGCTTCGGCTGGAACCGACTTCGGCACGCCATGGGCGGAGAAAATTACCGGGCGATCCGGTGGGCATTCTTCAATCTCGTCCACGAAGACCGCGCCCATATCCGCCAACCTATCCACCACGAACCGGTTATGCACGATCTCATGGCGCACATAGACAGGTGCGCCCCAGCGCTCCAACGCGCGCTCAACAATTTCGATGGCGCGGTCAACGCCTGCACAGAAGCCACGAGGGCCAGCGAGGCGGATGGTCAATGGCGGCAGGTTAGCCATGGCGGGTGCGCTTTCAATGTGGGTCTTATTCAGGAAGTGGACGGGTTCTGATTGCGGCGTCGGCTCCCTAAATATAGGGTGCGCTCGTGGTTATCCAGGCTCGGGGGCTTTATGGAAACGCTTTCTAGGCGCAATCGTTGGGCTCATGGCCTGAAATGCGCGATTTTTATGTCTGCTATGGGGCTCGGCCTCGCGGCTTGTGGCGAATCGATCAATCCGTTTTCGAAGGATGTGATTGACGTTGGCTGCCCGGCTATCGGTGCATTGAAGGAAGCCGAGGAGCTGACCCGGTTCCGCGATGGCCCTGGCCGTGACCTGACGGACGTGCGCTTTGAAGCGCGTATTGGCCGCACGGTCGGGAAATGCAAAGTCACCCAAAGCAAGCTTCTGGCGGAAGTAAACGCCGGGATCGAGCTGTTCGCCGAGCGTGGCCCTGCGCTGGACCGCGCAGTTGAGCCGCTGGAATATTTCATCGCCATTCAAGCGCCGAATGGTGAGATCGCGACCCGCCAATCCTTCACGGTGGACGTTGATTTCAGCAAAGGCCTGCAGGAAATCCGCAAGGTCGATTATTTGACCTTCGAAATCCCGAATGCCACCGCCGCAAATTTGCGTGGTTACAAGGTGTATTTCGGGATTCAGATGACCAAGCCTGAATGGGATTACGCGCTGCAAGCACGCAGTGGGCGGCGTTGAACAGGTCAATCACTCAGCCTGAATAATCGGCGTCACTAACTTTCTCGAACCATTCTGTACCACCGCCATTGTCATCGGTTTCTGACATGGCTAAGTGCGTGAAGATGCGGTCTGGCGCTGCGCCGTGCCAATGGCGGACATTCGGCGGAATGATGGCTGTATCGCCAGGGCAGAGTTCCACAACCGGCTCCCCTTCGATCTGCACACGGCCAACGCCGTAGACGACCCAAAGTGTTTGTCCGACGGGATGTTGGTGCCATGCAGTGCGCGCGCCCGGCGTAAAGGTGACGTTCGTTGCCCGCATCCGGGAAGGCGCTTCGCCGACCAGAACAGCATCCTGGTAGACTGTGCCGGTGAACATCTCTGCTGGGGCTTGCTTGGTGCCGCGGTCTTCAGCACGGTGGAGTTTGAGCTTCAAGGGATCGCCTCCTGAATATATGTGTAACGCAATGCTACACTCAGAAGGCGGCGCGTATAGGCCTAAATCTTGGCGAAACGCTGGATCATCCGGGGCAACCAGCTGCGGAAAACCAACGGGGCGTCTGTCACCGCAAGGCAGATGCAGGGGCCGTTTGGGCCGGATACAGGGGTGTGATCCACCGTTTCATCGGCGACTTCGATATCGCCTGCGTGGAATTCTTCATCGCCATCGGCAAAGCTTCCGGCCAGCACCAAAGTTAACTCCAACCCCTGGTGCGTGTGCTGCGGCACGTCCTCACCCGGCGGGATAAAGAGCAGACGGGCGCGGGTTTCGTCGCCGGTTTCAATCAGATGCTGGCGAATGCCGCCACCAAGCGGACTCCACTTAACCGCATCAATATCACAGCCGAGATATTGGCGGAGTGGTGCCGGTGTGTTTGATCCCGCTACAACGTTCCCTGGTTGCTCTGCCTCGGCGCTTTCGGCGCGGGCCATGCAGGCTTCGAACGCGCCAGCGTCCATAGGCTCCGGCGGCATTTCTTCCAATGCTGCTGTGCCAATAGCTTCAAGCGCCCCATCGCGCTGACGGCAGCTGAGGCAATAGGTTAAATGGCTAGCAACAGCCAGCGACCAGCCTTCCGCCAGGGACCCGGCGGCATAGGCCAGAAGCAGGTCATCAGGGAGATGGTGGTGCCTGTCCATCAGCTTTCTCCATGGGCGTTGCGATCAAGCAGCGTGTCCAGTCGCGCCAAAGCCAGGCGGATGCGGGATTTCACGGTGCCGATCGGCAATTGTAATTTTTCAGCGATAGCGGGGTGCGGGTCTTCCTCAAAGAAAGACAGCATGATGACCTCACGTTGCTTCTCGGGTAGTTCCGCCAATGCGCTTCTAACAGCTGCGATATCCTCTTGTTTAGAGGCTTGGCGGTCGGGCGCGGGTTCGGCGGCTGGTGTTAAAAGTGGATCATTGGGATCAAGTTCCGGGCGCTTGCGCCGTCGGATGCGGTCAATCATCTGATTACGCGCGATCCGGAATATCCAAGTGGAAGCGCTCGCCTTTTCGGGGTCAAAAAGCCCGGCTTTCCGCCAAAGCAGCGCCAAGGTTTCCTGGGCTATGTCCTCTGCCTGGCTGGGGCTAGAGCCTTGTCGCAGCAAGTAAGATTTCACCCTGGGGGCGAAGTGCGCGAACAAACGGCTGAACGCGTCCCGGTCGCCGGTCTCTGCGACTGCTAACAGTAGAGCCTCCCAGGGTTGTTTAGTGGCGCCGGCGGCGTCGCTCATGAGGTGTCAGTCTTTCCTGTTCGTCCTGGTGTGTACGGCCCCAGTCCTGGTTCAGATCAGTCTAACGGAAAAACTATCTGCGTGATTTTCTCAGATGTTTTCTGATCTGCGGGCTACGCCGCGCCGTAGACATCACTGAAACCAACCAGGGCTTCCCCATGTCGCTTGATGCGCTCAAAGATCATTCCGGCCAACGCCGGACTGCAGTTATAGGCGCCGGAGTTTCCGGGCTGGGCGCTGCCTATGCGCTATCGAAAACCCATGCTGTGACGGTATTTGAGGCTGATCCACGCCTTGGCGGCCATGCGCGCACGCTGGAAGCTGGCCGGGATCAGACGGTTCCTGTCGATACTGGCTTCATCGTATTCAACTACCGCAATTATCCGCTGCTGACGGGCCTGTTCGCAGAGCTTGATACGCCGGTGAAGAAAAGTGACATGGCCTTCGCCGCCAGCATTGATGGCGGCCGCATCGAATATGGCTTGCATTCAACACCAGCGATCTTTGCCCAGAAAAGCAATCTAGTGCGGCCAGGTTTCTGGCGGATGCTGGCGGATATTCCTCGTTTTAATCGAGGCGTTAAAGCGCTGGCGAATGAGCCTGGGCTGACGCTTGGCGACGCGCTTGATCGCCTGAATATGGGCCAATGGCACCGGCAATATTTCCTGCTGCCGCTTTCGGGTGCCGTATGGAGCTGTCTCTTATACACATCTGACGCTGCCGACGAATAGAGA
>CAJXVF010000205.1 GCA_913060845.1 uncultured Alphaproteobacteria bacterium
GCTGCGATCAGGCCGCGCGCCGCAAAGCGGAGCAGCTTGGCTTTCAGCGGCAGGGTCGGGCGCACGGCAGCCTCCAAGACGGGTTACAGTTGAGCATCTTGCATTAGAATATGGCGCAATTAGGCGCTTGGGAACTGAAGACCGCGTTACCGGCCTATTTGCGCCGCCATGTCAGTTGGCACAGCCGAAATAATGACCATCGCCTGCGCCAATGGCGGCTCATCAGTGATCGTGATGTCAATGATTGGCTTCATGCCGGGCGGCGTTAGGAATGCTAGGCGTTCAGCCGCACCACCGGTGAGCTTCATCGTTGGCTTGCCGCCGGGCAAATTGATCACGCCCATATCCCGCCAAAACACGCCCTTCCGAAGCCCAGTGCCAAGCGCCTTGGAGCAAGCTTCCTTAGCGGCAAAGCGTTTGGCATAGGATTCGACACGCCCGGCGCGGCGATCGGATTTCGTGCGCTCGACTTCAGTGAATATGCGATCCAAGAATCGGTCGCCGAAGCGTTCAAGCGTTTTTTCAATCCGGCGGATATCAATCAGGTCGCTGCCAAGACCGATGATCATTGGCTGATCCCGCGGGCTTCATTCATCAAACGGCGCATTTCCTGCACTGCAGGGCCAAGCCCAAGGAAAATCGCCTCAGCGATCAAGAAGTGGCCGATGTTTAGCTCTTTTGCCTCTGCAATCGCAGCGATGGGCTTGACGTTTTCGAAGGTGAGCCCGTGACCGATATGAATTTCTAGGCCGAGGGCGGCTCCTTCACGCGCAGCGGCTGTGATGCGTTCAAGTTCAGCTTGTTGGGCAGCACCCTCAAGTTCGCAATAACGCCCCGCATGCAGTTCGACCACTGGTGCGCCAAGGCTGGCAGCGGCTTTCAGTTGCGCTGAATCGGCTTCGATGAACAGGGAGACACGGCAACCGGCATTGACCAACTCCCTGACAATGGGGGAAAGCCTGTTGTGTTGCCCGGCGGCGTCGAGACCACCTTCTGTTGTAACTTCTTCGCGCTTCTCTGGGACGATGCAGGCAGCATGCGGTTTATGCTCCGCCGCAATGGCGACCATCTCCGCCGTGGCGGCCATTTCAAAGTTCAAAGGCAGCTTGACCTCATTGCGCAGAAGCGGAATGTCGGCATCTTTGATATGCCGACGGTCCTCGCGCAAATGGGCCGTTATGCCGTCCGCACCAGCCTTGGCGGCGATCTGTGCGGCGCGAAGCGGGGAAGGATAGTCGCCGCCGCGTGCATTTCTGATGGTCGCCACGTGGTCAATGTTCACGCCGAGGCGCAAGGCTGTTCCGGTCATCCGGGTAACTCCCCTGAAGCTTCTTTCGCTGGCGGCTTTGGGCGACGCCAACGTGCACGACCTGCGGCCATGTTTAGGCTGCGCCGTGTCTGATAACGGTCAACTATGGGCCGAATTGTAAAATATAGCAGCGCCCATACGACTGCCGCCATGATGGCCCCGCCAACCAATGCTGGGGCCAAAACAGGCCAGCTTTCAATCGCGGCTTCACGGAAATGTCCGCTCAACAAGTCATCTGCCGCTGTTTTTAGGCTCTGGCCGATGCTGCTGTCAGCCACGCCATCTTTGCCAATACCGATGGCATGACCAAGCTTGTAAGAGCCAAGCCAAATAAAGGGAAACGTCCACGGATTACCGACTGCCGTACCTAGTATCGCTGCGATGACGCTGGCCCGGGTCGCCAGCGAAAAAGCGGCACCGAGTACAAAGTGCAATCCAAGGAGCGGAAGGAAACTGACGGCGGCGCCTGCCGCAAAGCCAGCTGCGATTCCATGTGGCGTCGCGCGTATGCGGACGACGCGCCGCCAAAGATATCGCAGGCCGCGCTTGAAGCCGCCGCGCGGCCATAGCCATGCACGCACTTTCTCCGTCGTTCCTTGCGGCTTCCGTCTGCCAAACATGCTCCGTTAAGCGCCTTCCCGTTCTATCGACGTGATCAGACTATCCGTACGCAACGCAGCTATGATGTTGGCGAGGTGATCCAAACTCTCAACCTCAATATCGACCATCAATTCAAAAAAGTCTGCTGCGCGATTGACGAACCTTAAATGGGAAATGTTACCTTTGTGCTTTCCGATGGTATTTGACATGGCACCAAGCGACCCTGGCTCGTTTGCTAGGATGACCCGCACCCGTCCAGTATGGTTTTCCAATTCCGACCCATCATTCCAGTCAACGTCCAGCCAACGCTCCGGTGTGTGACCGAATGCTTCCAGGGTCGAGCACTCTGACATGTGAATGGCGACGCCCTTGCCAGTTGTGACGATGCCAACAATGCGGTCTCCCGGCAAAGGATGGCAGCAGCGGGCGTAATGAACGGCCATGCCAGGAATGAGGCCCTTGAGCGTCAGAGCCTTTGGACGGGCGCTATTGGCAGCAGCGGGACTGGCGATTGGCTTCGCTCGTGCAAGTGCGGCTTCGTCGACATCAAATTCTGGCTTGGCTGGCAGGAATACGGCAGCAAGCTCGCCTTCCGTATGCAAGCCTTCGCCTAAGTTCGAATAGAGGTCTTCAACATCATCCAAATTGAACCGGTCTAAGGCGGGGCCAAGCTCGCGTTCTGAGAATGTGCGCCCGGCGCTTGTTAAAACGCGGCGAACGATCTCACGGCCAAGGGCGATGAATTGGTCTCGCTGCTCTAGCCTGATCATGCGGCGGATGCTGGCGCGGGCGCGCCCTGTTACCACAAACCGTTCCCATTCAGGGGAAGGCGTGTGATTGCGGGCCGTCAGAATATCCACCTGATCGCCGTTTTTGAGCCGCGTTCGCACAGGCGCCATGCGTCCGTTCACCTTCGCGCCAACGCATTTGTCGCCGACCTCAGAATGAACCGCATAGGCGAAATCGATAATCGTTGCTCCGTTCGGCAGGCTGATCAGATCCCCCTTTGGTGTGAAGCAGAAGACTTGGTCTTGATACATCTCCAGCTTGGTATGCTCTAGGAATTCTTCTGGTCCGCCCGCTTGGTCTAGAATGTCCAGGAGGCCGCGGATCCAGCTGTACTGCCTGCCGTCATGGCCTTCGCCGCCTTGCTTGTAGCGCCAATGCGCGGCCACACCATATTCAGCGACCTGATGCATTTCTGTAGTGCGAATCTGCACCTCAATCCGCATCTGCTCCGGCCCAATTACAGCCGTATGGATCGATTGGTAGCCGTTGGGTTTTGGCGTTGAGATGAAATCTTTGAACCGCCCAGGCAGAACAGGGAAGGAGGCGTGGATTGCACCCAGAGCTTGATAGCAGTCCGCGATCTCAGGCACTGATATCCGGAAGGCCATAATGTCGGTCAAAGCTTCGAAGGGTGCGTCTTTCCGCTGCATCTTGAGCCAAATGGAATGCGCCGCTTTCTCGCGACCTGTCACCTCGGCTTCGACGCCATAGTCGCTTAGAATGCGCTTTAGCTCCGAAATAACCTGCGAGACCAATTCTTTGCCGTTGCTGCGCAGATATTCAAGCCGAGTATTGATGCCGTCGCGGGCTTCTGGGTGAATTTCAGCAAACGCTAGGTCGACCAGCTCATCCCGCCAGGTTTGAACGCCGATCCGTTCCGCCAATGGGGCGTAGATTTCTAAGGTTTCGGATGCAGTGCGTCGCCGGCTTTTTTCGGATTTCACATATTTCAGGGTGCGCAGGTTGTGCAGCCGGTCTGCGAGTTTGACCAGGAGTACACGGATGTCCTCAGACATGGCCACGACCAGCTTGCGGAAGTTTTCTGCCTGCTTGGTCCGGTCCGATTGTAGCTCAAGCTTGGTGAGTTTGGTGACGCCGTCTACAAGTCGCGCGATATCATCGCCAAAAAGCCGCGAAATATCTTCAAGCGTCGCGTCCGTATCTTCCACAGTGTCGTGCAACAGCGCAGTGACGATGGAGCCGGAATCAAGTCGCATATCCGCTAAAAGCGAAGCGACTTCAAGAGGGTGTAGGAAATAAGGGTCGCCCGATGCGCGGGTTTGGGAGCCATGGCGTTGCATGGCGAACACATAAGCCCGGTTGATCCGCTCTTCATCGACGTTGGGATCGTACTCTCGTACTTTCTCAACCAGTTCGAACTGGCGGATCATGGCGTTCCGGCAGGCCCTTTCGACCCTATGCTTCGTGTCCTTGGTTTAGCGTAGGACTCCTGATCAGGCTGATCAACATGCGTTTCCGCGTGCGCGATCAGGTATCAATCTGACCAGCGTCATAGGCTTCCGCCAAGCGGTCGCGATTCACTGGTTCAGGTGCACCCTGTTCCTGGGCTTCACGTGCCAGAGCGGAGAGATCGAGTTCATCATCCTCGGGGGATTCGATGTCATTATCGTCCGCGTAATCATCATTCTCCTCGATAGGAGCGACTTTCTGGCGGGCGCGCACGACGGCGTCGAACAATTCTACGAGGTCGAGATTGGCATCCGCGATTTCACGCAGAGCAACAACTGGGTTCTTATCGCGGTCGCGATCAACCATCAGCTCACTACCGGTTGCGATATCACGGGCGCGTTGCCCGGCCAGCACTACCAGATCGAAGCGGTTGGGAATGCGTTCTACGCAGTCTTCTACCGTTACGCGCGCCATTGTGATCCGTTCCTTCTAAACCGCCAAGCCAAATGCGCTAAAACCCCACGCAGTCCGGGGCTCACATTATAGCTGATGTATTGCCGAATTCCGAAAGGCCAAGCGAAAACACGCGAAAAGGCCCCAAACTGATCGCCTATTGTATACCAATGGACGTTCCGGTATCAACACCGGGATAGTGTCGCAGGCATATGGTTTCGGTTGCTCATTCTAAAAAGCGTCTTATTTGATACGCCATAAGCTGACGACATACAGACAGTCCTTTCAGTTCCGATAGCACAATATGGAATACATGTACCTATGAACCAGATACGGCGTGCGCTTTTTATTGACGGCTCGAACCTGTATTCGGCCGCGAAAAATCTTGGCTTCGACATTGATTACCGCAAGCTTCGCCACTTTTTTGAAGCCGGTAGCTGGATGGTCCGGGCTTACTACTATACGGCTATTGCAGAGGACCAGGATTATTCACCAGTCCGCCCGTTGGCCGATTGGCTGGATTATAATGGCTATACGCTGGTCTCCAAACCCGCCAAAGAATACGTAGACGCCATGGGCCGCCGCCGTATTCGCGGCAATATGGACGTTGAGATTACCGTTGATGCGCTGGAAATGGCAGATCGCCTGGATCATGTGATCTTGATCAGCGGCGACGGCGATTTCCGCGCCATGGTCGCTGCACTGCAGCGGAAGGGTGTGCGTGTGACGGTTGTCAGCACCATCCGCACCAGCCCGCCAATGATCGCAGATGAACTGCGCCGCCAAGCGGATGAGTTCCTGGATCTACATGTCATCGCCCCAAATATTGAGCGCCGTATGCCCGAACGTGGACCAGAGCGTCCCCAAGGCGCCGGGCCCACGGGATATGGTCCAACCGGGGGTGGCGCAGCGCCTACTGCTGCAGCCGCTGGAGCGGGCTATGAGGCTGAGGCTACGCGTCCCAATGACTGTCTCTTATACACATCTCCGAGCCCACGAGACCTCTCTACATCTCG
>CAJXVF010000206.1 GCA_913060845.1 uncultured Alphaproteobacteria bacterium
TCGGCAGCGTCAGATGTGTATAAGAGACAGGATGACTACGAACTCATCCCACATACGTCTATGCGGAAGATAATTGCGCGTCGCCTGACCGAGTCCAAGCAGCAGGTGCCGCACTTCTACCTGACGGTAGATTGTGAAATCGATGAACTGTTGCGCGTCCGTAAGGAAATTAATGCGCGTGCGCCAGAAGGCGTCAAAGTATCGGTCAATGATTTCGTCATTAAGGCCATCGCCGCGGCCCTTCGCCGGGTGCCGGACGCTAACGCAAGCTGGACGGAAGAAGGCATACGCCGCTTCAACATGGTTGATGTCTCTGTCGCTGTCGCGATCCCTGGCGGTTTGATTACGCCGGTTGTCCGCGACGCCGACAAAAAGGGCCTGGCTGCGATTTCAGCAGATATGCAGGACCTCGCCAAACGGGCGCGGGATGGCAAGTTAAAACCGGATGAATATTCCGGCGGCACGATCAGCGTATCCAACCTGGGCATGTTCGGCATTAAGCAGTTTGACGCCGTCATCAACCCGCCCCAAGGCGCGATCCTTGCGGTGGGTGCGGGTGAGCCACGACCTGTTGTCAAAGACGGTCAGTTGGCGGTTGCTACTGTTATGTCTTGCACGATCTCTTGCGACCATCGCGTCGTGGATGGCGCGCTTGGCGCTGAACTGCTGCAGGCGTTCAAGAATGTTATTGAGTTCCCAGCGGCGATGCTGTTGTAGACGCTGATTTCTGCCCTTATCAGCCACGATTGGAAGGAATAGAGCCATGGCGGATGCCGAATTTGATCTGATTGTGATCGGCGGCGGCCCTGGCGGCTATGTCGCCGCAATCCGTGCTGCCCAACTGGGTATGAAAACGGCACTGGTTGAGCGTGAGCATCTAGGCGGCATTTGCTTAAACTGGGGCTGTATCCCAACGAAAGCATTGCTGCGCTCATCAGAAGTTTGGCATCTGATGCAAAACCTCAGTGATTTCGGCATGTCCGCAGACAATATCAAGTTTGATATTGGCGCCGTTGTCAGCCGTTCCCGTGGTGTCGCCAAGCAACTCTCTGGCGGTATTGGGCATTTGCTGAAAAAGAACAAAGTCACGGTTTTTAATGGCGCTGCTAAGTTAGATGGCGCAGGCAAGGTCGTCGTTGATGGCGACAAGACCATGACAGCAAAGAATGTCATCGTCGCTACCGGCGCCCGCGCTCGCTCACTGCCTGGCTTGGAAGCTGATGGCGACCGGGTCTGGACCTACCGTGAAGCCATGGTGCCGAAAGTAATGCCAAAATCACTGCTGGTCGTTGGCTCCGGTGCTATCGGTGTTGAATTCGCCAGCTTCTACAATGATCTGGGCGCGGACGTTACGATTGTTGAAATTATGGATCGTGTGCTGCCTGTTGAAGATGCTGAGATTTCTGCGATGGCCCGCAAATCCTTCGAAAAACAGGGCATGCGCATTCTAACCGAAGCAAAGGTTGCAGAATTGGAGCGCGGCAAATCTGGCGTCAAAGCGACTGTTGAGACCAAAGACGGCGTTGAGACGATTGAAGCCGAATACGTGATCATGGCAGTTGGCATCATCGGCAACACGGAACATGTCGGCCTTGATACGACCAAGGTTGAGGTCGATCGTGGCCATATCAAAACGAATGAATGGAATGAAACTGCAGAGCCCGGCGTCTATGCCATTGGCGATGTGACTGGCCCGCCCTGGCTTGCCCATAAGGCCAGCCATGAGGGCGTGATCTGTGTCGAGAAGATTGCAGGGATTGAAGGCCTGCATCCAATGGATAAATCAAAGATCCCGGGTTGCACCTATGCCCGCCCGCAGGTCGCTAGCGTTGGGATGACTGAGGCTGCGGCCAAAGATGCAGGCCATGAGATTAAGGTCGGCAAGTTCCCGTTCATGGGCAATGGCAAAGCCATAGCACTGGGTGACCCGGAAGGTATGGTCAAGACGGTGTTCGACGCTAAAACCGGTGAATTGCTTGGCGCACACATGATTGGCGCAGAGGTAACAGAGCTGATCCAGGGCTATGTCGTCGCCCAAACGCTGGAGACGACGGAGGCGGAATTGATGCACACCGTGTTCCCGCATCCAACTTTATCGGAAATGATGCACGAGTCTGTGCTTGACGCCTACGGTCGCGCGATCCACTTCTAGGTTCATGACCATAGAATCATCACAAGCCGCAGCGCCATCAGCCGCCGCCCTTCGCCATCCGGAGAAGCGCAACCGGCCAGAGTCCGCGCCTATGCGGAAGCCAGACTGGATACGGGTAAAAGCTCCTGTATCCAAGGAATATCAGAAGACGCGGGATATCGTGCGCGAGAATAATCTCGTCACGGTCTGCGAAGAAGCATCTTGCCCGAATATCGGCGAATGCTGGGCGCAGCGTCACGCGACCATGATGATTATGGGCGCCATCTGCACCCGTGCCTGTGCCTTCTGCAATGTCGCGACTGGCCGCCCCGGTGCGTTGGATGTGATGGAACCGGCTAATGTCGCCAATGCGGTGGCGCAGCTTGGTCTCAAGCATGTGGTCATCACGTCTGTCGATAGGGATGATTTGCCAGATGGCGGCGCGCAGCATTTTGCTCGCACCATCAATCACATCCGCGATAAATCGCCGGAGACGACGATTGAGATCCTGACGCCGGATTTCTTAAAGAAAGACCGTGCGCTTGAGGTTGTCGTTCGCGCTAGGCCCGATGTATTCAATCATAATCTGGAAACGGTTCCGCGCTTGTATCCTACTGTTAGGCCAGGGGCCCGCTACTATCACAGCCTGCGTTTGTTGGATCAGGTAAAGCAGCTTGATCCATCGATTTTCACGAAGTCCGGCCTTATGGTTGGGCTTGGGGAAGAGCGGGATGAAGTGCTGCAGGTGATGGATGATATGCGCGCTGCAGAGGTGGATTTCCTGACCATTGGCCAATATCTCCAACCAACGCCAAAGCATCATCCGTTGGATCGGTTCGTGACGCCGGATGAATTCAAGGCGTTTGCACAAAGCGCTGAAGGCAAAGGGTTTCTGCTTGCCTCATCAACGCCGTTGACCCGTTCATCCTACCATGCGGATGCTGATTTTGTGGCGCTTAGGGATGCTCGTGAAGCAAAGTTGGCGGCGCGTAAGTAATGCCTTCTCATGCCGAACAAAAATTCCTGCCTTACCGCAGGGACGATATGTTTGCGCTCGTCGCGGACGTTGCGAAATACCCGGAGTTTCTGCCCTGGTGCATAGCTGCCCGTGTGCGCCCATTGGCCGAGCAGTCGTTCGAGGCAGACCTCGTAATCGGCTTTAAGATGGTACGGGAGACATTCACATCCAGAGTGGATTTGAACCCGCCAGATTTGGTCGATGTAACCTACACCAAAGGCCCTATGCGCCATCTGAATAACCGCTGGCTTATTGAGGAAGCGGAAGGCGGGTGCATGGTCGATTTTAAGCTGGATTTTGAATTTAAATCCGTACTGCTCCGCAAATTGATCGGGCCATTGTTCGGCGAGGCCGTGCGCAGAATGGTCGCTGCTTTTGAGACCCGCGCATCAGAAATCTGTGAGCGCGCAAGCTAGAGCGCCGTGCGTCGCTTGCGACGCAGCCCGGCGCTCTATCACATTGATTGCGAGCAATTTATCCCGACCAATCTGATTCAGATTGGTCGGGAATTGCCCTAGCGTTTCGCGGCTTCCATAATCAGTTCAAGTGCACGGATGACCGTTTTTTGACGGACAGCGCGTCGATCGCCTGGGAATAGCTGGCGTTCTGCGCGCGCAGGTTCGCCGCGACGTTCCACGGCAATCCATACCGTACCGACTGGCTTATCCTTAGACCCGCCGCCCGGGCCCGCTACACCGCTTACAGCGACTGCAATATCCGCGTCGTCTCCGGCTGCTTTAAGCGCACCAGAGGTCATCTGCCGAACTGTCGCTTGGCTAACGGCACCATCGCTGTCGAGCGTAGCAGGCGAAACGCCAAGCATCGTCATTTTGGCCTCATTGGAATAGGTGATGAACCCGCGGCCAACTACGTCGGACGAACCACCGATCTCCGTCAGAGCGCCAATAATGAGGCCGCCTGTGCAGGATTCGGCAGTCGTGACACGCAGCTTGGCGGTACGGCAGGCGTCCAGCGTTTTGGTCGCCAATATATCTAAGTCCGGCCAACGTTTATCAGGCATCTACCACGCTCCCACATAATCTAAGGCCAGCACGCCCAAAATCGCATACAAGCCCGCGACGATATCATCCGCCATCACGCCGAAGGCGCTTGTGAACGTCCGGTCGATTAGGCTGCAAGGCCAGGGCTTCAGGATATCGGCTGCGCGGAAAAGGATAAAGGCTGCCAAATACGGCAGAAATCCAATCGGAATGAATGCGAGCGGCATGAGTTGGCCCGCAACTTCGTCAATGACGACTTCGCCTGGGTCATGGTTCCCGCCATCGCTGATATACCGGCCTGTTTCACGGATGCCGATCAGGAATATGACGGCGGCTAGCGCCAGGACCGCATAGGGGCCGCCCCAATAAGCTGCCGCTAGTCCAAAAGGTAATGCTGCCAGGGAGCCGAAAGTACCTGGCGCTTTCGGCGCTAAGCCCGCGCCAAACCAAAGCGCCAAGATGCCGCCAGACCGCCATAGCCGGTGTTTGATGGGGAATTCATTCATAACAGCACCGTTGCAGTCGCTAACGCAGCAATGCCTTCCTTACGGCCAGTGAAACCCAATCGCTCGCTCGTGGTAGCCTTAACGCTGACCCTGTCGGCATCAAGCATAAGAATGCCTGCCATACGCGCCTGCATTGCATCCCGGTGCGGGCCGATCTTTGGTTCTTCGCATACGATTGTGACGTCTATGTGTGCCAGTTGACCGCCGCGGGCTTCGACAAGCCGAAGCGCCTCAGCCAAGAATATCTCAGAGGCGGCACCCTTCCATTGTGGGTCGCTTGGCGGAAAATGCGCACCAATATCGCCAGCAGCGATTGCGCCCAGGATTGCGTCTGTTACAGCGTGCATGGCCACATCGGCATCTGAATGCCCTGAGAGGCCCTGGCCGTGGGCGATATCAATGCCGCACAGGGTGACGTGGTCGCCCGGGCCAAACGCATGGACGTCATAGCCGTTGCCGACACAAGGGGCGGCAGATAGCAGGCGCTCTAGCATTGCTTTGTCGGCCTCCGTCGTGAGTTTGTGCAGAAAGGGCGAACCTTCCACGATCCTGGCCGTGCCGCCAGCCAAGCGGATCATCGAAATATCATCTGTGGCGCCGGCGTCCGTCTGGGCGCGATGGGCTGCCAGGATTTCATTGAAGCGGAAGCCTTGGGGCGTTTGTACCTGGACCAACCCATCCCGTGTAATTGGCGCAGTAATTAGGCCATTTGATGTATGCGCCAGCGTATCAGCGACAGGTATAGCAGGTGTCGCCGCTTCTGATATCTGAAGCGCATCAAGTACGCGGTCGATCACGATGGGTGGGATGACCGGGCGGGCGGCGTCATGGATCAAGACGAAGCCTGGCTGCTCTGTGCCCGCAAGGGCTTCCAAGCCAGCCCGGACGCTATCTTGCCGGGTGGCACC
>CAJXVF010000207.1 GCA_913060845.1 uncultured Alphaproteobacteria bacterium
AAGCAAATGTGGCACCCGTAGCGAGCGCATTTTCAGAAGCGACCGAAGTTACGATAGACTTCGTGTTCGCAGATGTTGATCTAGTCAATATCAAGATTTTGTCGGACCAGCTGACCGGCGTCGATAATTTTGACATCGCGTTACCGGCGACATTCGGCCTCCCAGACCTGATAGAGGCTAATGCGCTTTTGCCGCTGGATAAGCTCGATGCTGCCTATGGAAATGCGCTCGGGTCTCATTCAAGCCTTTACGATCATGGAGATTCGTTTCTGGGGAAGCGCTACGGATTCCAGACAGGTGGCGACGTATATGTGATGTTCTACCGCCGCAGTTGGTTGGAGAATGCCGACAATCAAGCCGCCTACAAGGCTCAAACAGGCGACGATCTAAAAGTCCCACAGACATGGACAGAGCTCGATCAGCAAATGCGCTTTTTCCATAAGCCGGAGAACGGTCGTTATGGCGGCGCCTTATTCCGCAACGCCAACTATCTGGTTTGGGAATGGTGGATCAGGCTCCATGCCAATGGCGGGCAACCCGTTGATACAAATTTCAACCCCACCATTAATTCACCAGCCGGAATTGCCGCCCTGGAAGCTTTGATTGCAAGCACAGCTGACCTTTACCCGCGCCCAAAACGAACGGCCTATTTGAGAATTGGAAAGCCTTCGCAGAGGGTGAAATCTACTGCAACATTGGCTGGGGCGGATCGCAGAAATATTTCAATTAACCGAACTCCCCAATCTGCGACGACCTTGTCTTTGGTCCAACGCCCGGTGGGGTGGCGAATGGGGCAGTTCAGCCAGCGCCTTACTTTATTTGGGGTTGGAACTACACGGTTGCCCGCCAAACAGCCGTCCCTAAACTAGCATATCTATTCTGCTGCTATGCCGTATCACCTGATGCCTCAGTGATGGCCATTCGTGAGCCCGACGGGTTCTTCGATCCGTTCCTCGACAACCACTATGATGATCCAGCGATTATCCGCGCTTACGGTCGCCCATTCCTAGACGTCCATCGCAGCAGCATGGAAAATTGCATCCCAGACTTTTACGTCTCCGGGCATGATTTCTACATTGATGTCCTGCGCGAAAACCTGCAGCGCGCCCTCCGCGGCAGCATGTCAGCCAAAGCAGCGCTTGATGTCGCTGCACTGGAATGGCGACAGATCACGCTACAGTCCGGCAATGCTCACCTACCGAAACAGTGGGCTGGCCTCCTTGCGAAATACCCAGCTGCTGTCCGCCAACTGGGTCGCTAGCACCACCTGCTTTTCAAGTGCGGCCTAGGTCGATACCGTGTTGGTTACAGCCAAACACTTGAAAGCCTTTTCCATGACCAAGACCGTTGCCCGCCTTATCGTTGAGAGCCTAGAAGCTCATGACGTTGATCAAGTTTATTGTGTCCCTGGCGAAAGCTATATCGGCCTGACATCCACCATGGTCGAACGCAATTCCATGCGGGTTGTCGTTTGCCGCCATGAAGCGGGCGCTGCCTTTATGGCGGCTGCTGATGGACGCCTCCGAGACCGAGCTGGCGTCGTCATGGTCTCCCGAGGGCCAGGCCTAGCGAACGGCCTTGTCGCCGTCCATTCTGCCTATCACGACGCAACGCCAATGGTGATGATCGTCGGTCAGGTTGAGCGGAAAGACTTCGGACGTCTGGCTCTACAGGAGCAGAACTATTCCGTACTGCTCGGCGATATCACCAAAGAGGTGATTGAAGTGAATGAGCCGGAGATGGCGGCAGAAGCAATGGCACGTGCTTTCCACTTAGCTGAAAGCGGGACACCGGGCCCTGTCGCAATCGTGCTGCCTGAAGACATTTTCGACGACGAGACCGATGTGCCGGTTGATGCACCTCGCCCCCATGTCGCCGCTGCACCGCGGAGCCAAGATCTCGACCGCCTGATAGATATGATCAACAAAGCCGAGCGCCCGCTTGTGCTTGTCGGCGGTGGATTGATGGCGGACGCCATTCGCGACCCAGCCGTATTCAGTGATCTAAACAAACTTGCCGAGACATGGGTTCTACCAATCAGCCCAACCCATCGTCGCCCACAACTCTTTGATGCGAACCATCCAAACTATGGCGGCTATATGGGCATTCGGGTCCCACCTGCACTGATGGATGAAATGAAGCGCGCCGACCTGATGATCGCACTTGGCGAGCGGATGACGGATACCGTCAGCCAGTCCTACAGCTTCCCAACTGCGCCCGAACCACAACTGCCGCTGGTGCACGTATGGCCAGACCCGAATGAGGTTGGACGTGTATGGCGGCCAGACCTTGGCATCCCTGCAAGCCCGCATGAGACCATCAAATGCCTGCTGGAGCGTGACGCGCCATCAGATTCTGCCCGCCGCCAGGGTTGGGTTGATGGCCTGCACAAAATCCATCGGGATCTGCTGGCGAAAGAATGGGAACCCACAACGGACGGCGTGAACTTTGCCGCCATTGTCTGCGAGGTCGATAAGCACCTGGCGGATGACGCCACGGTCACTTCCGACGCTGGCAACTTCGGCAGCTTCTTGCACCGCTATATCGGCTTCAAACAGACGCAAGTGTTCCTATCTTCTGTCGTGGGTGCCATGGGCTCTGGCATGCCGATGGCCGTGGCAGCAGCGATGCGACGCCCCGGCAAACAGGTCGTCGCCTTTATGGGTGATGGCGGTGCGCTGATGATGGGCAATGAAATCGCGACCGCCATGCAGTATGGTGCCGCACCGATCATCATTATTTCTGATAATGCGATGTATGGCACTATCGGCATGCATTCCTACGTTCGATACCCCGAACGCGCGATCATGGATGGCACACGCCTGACCAACCCAGACTTCGCTGCATGGGCACGTACATTCGGCGCTGAAGGCATCACAATTAGCGATGAGTCCGAAGTCGCGGACGGGATTGCTGCTGCATTTGCCGTCCAGACCAAGCCGGTCGTGGTCCATTGTAAGACTTCCGCTATTCAGATGAGCGCCTGGCGACGCTACGAACGGGCGGACACCCTGCCCTAATATTTGGCCGCCTAAGCACACGCGATATTCAAAGAGGATAGATGACATGGCCCATACGGATGCATGGCTGGCCCTGCATATAGAAGAAACGCTGGAGCCGGATCTGAAAATTTGTGATCCACACCACCACCTCTGGCATATGCATCCGGGCCGGTTCGTTGAGCCTGATTATCTGCTGCCAGAAATCGTGCGCGACGTAACATCTGGCCACAATATCGTCTCGACTGTCTTTATCGAATGCGGCTCCATGTATCGGGCGGACGGGCCGGAGCACATGAAGTGCATCGGTGAGACCGAATTCGTGAACGGCATCGCTGCCATGAGTGCGACCGGTAAGTATGGCGACTGCCGTATCTCCGCCGGGATTATCGGCACCGCACCATTACAGGAAGGCGACAAGATCGCTGGCGAAGTACTAGACGCCCAATTGCTCGCTGGGAATGGTCGGTTCCGCGGCATTCGCTGCGGCGCTACACATGATGCAAGCCCGGATGTGCCTAACGCCCGCACCAATCCGCCACCCAATCTCTATGGCGACGCTGGATTCCGGGCGGGTTTCAAGCATCTGGCATCCAGGAACCTTACGTTCGAAGGATGGTGCTATCACCCGCAAATTCCTTATCTGACGGACCTGGCTAAGGCCTTTCCAGACACCACCATTATCCTCGACCACTTTGGCGGCCCGCTTGGCATTGGGCCTTATGCAGGCAAGGAAGATGAAGTTTTTGAGGCTTGGCGGAAAAGCGTGACTGCGCTCGCCGAATGTCCAAATGTCATAGCGAAGCTTGGCGGCCTCGTTATGGAAGTGAATGGCCTCCATTGGGAAGATCTTCCCAAGCCGCCAACCAGCCAGGAATTGATGGAGCGCACGCGCCGCTATTTCGAGACAACAATCGGCCTATTCGGCGTCGACCGCTGCATGTTCGAGAGCAATTTCCCGGTCGATATGATCGCTGGCACGTACAATACCTGCTGGAACGCATTCAAGCGCCTGACAGCAGACTATTCAGACGCTGAAAAAGCAGCGCTTTACCACGACACAGCGACCCGCGTGTATCGGATTTAGGCTGGCTTATCGCCCTTTACCGTTACCCGGTAGCCAGACCGGACTTCAGGGAAATAGTCCCACATTGCGTGATGCTGGACGGATCGGTTGTCCCAGAAGGCAACTGAATTTTTCTGCCACTTAAAGCGCACCTGAAATTGCGGCAGCTTGATGTGATCGCAGAGCAATTTCAGGATTGCATCACTTTCCTTCTGCGCTAGCTGCGGGATCCGCGTTGTGAATGTCTCATTCACGTAAAGCGACTTCCGGCCAGACACAGGATGCGTGCGGACGACCGGGTGCTCTGATTCAGGATACGTTTTTCCGCTATCGTCAATGCCTTGGTGCTTGTAACGCCCGCGATATACCTGCTCCCCTGCATGGATCGCCGTAAGCGGCTCCAGGAAGGCTTTCAGCGTATCGGACAGCGCGTCATAGGCTGCGCCCGCGCTTGCGAACAAAGTGTCGCCGCCACCGCCTTCGGGGATTGTGTTCAAGTGCAGGATGGACCCAATTGGCGGTTCTGCGATGCAGGACACATCACTGTGCCAACTATCGCCCGCAACATGGTTTGAATTCTCATCCGCATGAATGACCAATATCTCAGGATGTCCTTCAGGCCCCGGTGAACCTGGGTGCACATCAAGCTGCCCAAACAGCGCGCCAAATGCCTTGTGCTGATCCAGCGTCATGTGCTGATCACGAAAGAAGATCACCTCATGGCGCATAAGCGCATCATGGATTTCCTGGAACTGTTGGTTGCCCAAGTCACCACTCAAGTTGACGCCCGAGATCATTGCACCAATCCGCGGCGTTACAGGCTCGACAGTAATGGTTTGATAATCGGACATCTGGGCGCTCTCCATCTGCAATTGCATCGACATGATCGCCTGTGAGGCCGATCAGGTCCAGCGGGCCTTGTCTTGCGTATCTTTGGCCGTCAGCAGGGTTGTCGTAAATACATCGGTGTCCGTGCACAGATCATAGCGGCGGCTGAGCTTTCGGCGGACTTCGGCCTCCTCCGGGTTCTCCGGTATTTTGGAGCGCTCCCACATTGCCAGGTTGGGGCGGCGGGTCAGCAACAAGCATTTCACCTCCCCCTCCAAACCACCTTGATGGCGCCACATGCCTATGATTTGGCTGTCATAGGCGCTTTCAAAGCCGGGCCATGCGCCTGCACACAGCTCAAGAAACTCATCCAGATTGGTTTCTGGCAATGTGTAAGACCGGAACGCGAAATTCCCTTGGCGCGCTGGAGGCTCAGCCGTCAATGGGCGAAGCGTTGGGGTCATAACGACCGTGTGCGATTCCCGCAATGTTGGCAACTCATCAGCAAGCACGTGCTCTGCACCATTGGCACTTGGGAGATCATTCCATCGGGATATCACTGTCACAAGATCGCGCGGCCGCCCAATCTGGCTGCGCCATGCGCCATAAACCGCACCTCCCGCACTGTCTCTTATACACATCTCCGAGCCC
>CAJXVF010000208.1 GCA_913060845.1 uncultured Alphaproteobacteria bacterium
AGGAAGATCTGACCGTCGGTGATCGAAATCACGTTGGTTGGAATAAACGCCGACACGTCATTGCCCTGGGTTTCAATGATCGGCAGTGCTGTCAAGGAACCACTGCCATTCGCATCGCTCATCTTCGCAGCGCGCTCAAGCAGGCGGCTATGGAGATAGAAAACGTCGCCTGGATAAGCTTCACGGCCAGGTGGGCGGCGTAGCAGCAGGGACATCTGACGATAAGCGGTCGCTTGCTTGGAAAGATCATCATAAACGATCAGAGCGTGCATGCCGTTGTCACGGAACCATTCGCCCATGGCGCAGCCGGCATAAGGTGCCAGGAACTGCATTGGAGCAGGCTCTGAAGCCGTTGCGGCGACGACGATGGTGTATTCCATCGCGCCATATTCTTCCAAAGTCTTCACGACCTGAGCGACGTTAGAGCGCTTCTGGCCGACAGCAACGTAGATGCAATAGAGCTTCTTGCTCTCATCATCACCAGCATTAGCCTGCTTCTGATTGATGATCGCGTCGATGGCGACAGCGGTCTTACCGGTCTGGCGATCGCCAATGATCAGCTCACGCTGGCCACGGCCGACAGGGACAAGTGCGTCGAGAGCTTTAAGGCCGGTCTGCATCGGCTCGTGAACCGACTGACGCGGGATAATGCCAGGCGCTTTGACTTCAGCCAGGCTGCGCTCGTCGCCTTCAATCGGGCCTTTGCCGTCAATCGGGTTGCCGAGGCCATCAACGACGCGGCCGAGCAGGCCTTTGCCCACGGGCACGTCAACGATTTCACCGGTCCGCTTGACCGTATCGCCTTCAGAGATGTTGCGGTCATCACCGAAAATAACGACACCAACATTGTCGGTTTCGAGGTTCAGGGCCATGCCCTTCGAACCATCAGCGAACTCGACCATTTCACCGGCCTGCACTTCATCAAGGCCGAAGACGCGCGCAACGCCGTCACCGACTGAAATGACCTGACCGACTTCAGCTACATCAGCTTCAGTTCCGAAGTTTGCAATCTCATTTTTCAGGATTGCAGAAATCTCGGCTGCCCGAATTTCCATCAACCAGCTCCCTTCATGGCGAGTTCAAGGCGCTGCAGCTTGGAGCTGAGCGAGTTGTCATACATTCTGGACCCAAGGCGAACGACTAGCCCGCCCAACAGATCCGGATTTACTTTGGTTTCGACCCGCGCTTGCGCGCCGACAGTCTTCTTAATTGCGTCTGTGATCTTGGCCAACGCGCTGTCATCCAACGGCCGCGCCGTTGTGACTTCCGCTGTTACCTCGCCGCGCTTTTCAGCCAGCAGATCGAGGAATGCATTGATCATTTGGTTCAATACGAACAAACGACGATTGCGCGCTAATACGAGCACGAAATTCTTAGTCAGCCCGTGCATACCAGCCTTATCGGCAATAGCGGACATGGCGTTCTGCTGTTCGGTACGGGAGGTGACGGGACTGCGCACCATACGGCGCAGATCGTCGCTCTCAGCAAGCGCAGCATTCAGCCCACGGAGATCATCCGCGACCTGATCGAGCGCTTTCTGCTCGTCCGAAAGCTCATATAATGCCGAGGCATAACGCCCGGCGAGCCCGATTATGGATCCAGATTGGGAGGCCACCCTTAACCCTCATCTATGGTTGGCGAACACGCCGCCTCGAAATGACGAATGCGCGCTTAAAGCGGCTGGCCGGAGCCTACCGCGTTAACCGCGCTTCAAATACGCCCCCGCACGTCCTTCTTAGAACCCACAGTCGAGACGGCAGTTTGGCTATCACAGGGTATGGGGGCACGCAAGCGTTCTAGGCAAAACCTTGGGTGTCCATACTGACGCAGGAACCGCAGAAACGCCTGAAATTCCGCTTGGTCTGGGCTTGGGTTTCAGGCTTGTAGCAAATTGCCGCAAGTCTCAGAGAAAGCTGTAGGGATCAACATCCACATGCAGCCGCACCCCACCCTTGATCTCCAGCGGGTCCAGCCATTCCTTCAGATATGCCTGCATATGCGTCTCCCGACGCCCCTGGACCAGTAGGCGAAAGCGCCAGCGGCCACGGAGTTGTGCGAGGGGTGCAGGTGCTGGTCCGAGGACACGCACGCCTTCCCATCGTGGTGCTGCGCGAGCTGTGACACGGGCTGTGCGCTCTGTCGCCGCAAAGTCCTTACCGGTGATGATAATTGCGGCGAGTCGGCCATGGGGCGGCATGCCGGCCATCTGGCGGGTGGCGGATTCGGCGGCGACAAATGCGTCCCTGTCCGACGCCGCAATTGCCTGCATCACAGGATGCTCTGGTTGGTGGGTTTGGATCAACGCGCGACCGGGCGATTCGGCCCGGCCTGCCCGGCCTGCAGCCTGGGTCAGCAGCTGATATGTGCGTTCCGCTGCGCGCAAATCCCCACCGCCAAGGCCAAGGTCCCCGTCCACAATGCCAACAACCGTCAATTCTGGAAAATGATGGCCTTTGGCCAAAACTTGCGTGCCGATAGCGATGTCGATCTCCCCCGCCGCCATGCGCTGTGTGAAGTCCCGGATTGCTTGGGGGATGGCCAACGTGTCGGAGGATGCCACTTCCACCCGGGCATCGGGCCACCGGGCCATCGCTTCTTCCGCCACCCGCTCAACGCCGGGGCCAGAAGGCGCAAAACGGTCTTCGGCATCACAGGCTGGGCAATTGGTTGGCGGGCGGGCCGAGTAGCCGCAATGATGACAGATCAGTCGGCCATGCAGGCGATGCTCCACCAGCCACGCCGTGCAATGAGGGCATTCCAGGCGTTCGCCGCAGGCCCGGCAGAGGGTCAACGGCGCATAGCCTCGGCGGTTCAGGAAGAGCAGGCTTTGCTTCTGGTTCGCGAGCGCTTCCTCAATTGCATCGACGAGAGGTGCGGATAACCACTTTCCGCGCTCAGGTGGCTGACTGCGGAGATCAATGAGGCCTATATCAGGTTTCTCCGCACCTCCATGGCGGTGCGGCAATGCAAGGCGCGCATAGCGGCCTCGGTCTACGTTCGCCAGTGTTTCCAGGCTGGGCGTGGCCGACGCCAGAATAACCGCCGCCTGCTCCAACTGCCCGCGCACGACCGCCATATCCCGGGCGTGATAACGCACGCCGTCCTCCTGCTTGAAGGCACCATCATGTTCTTCATCCACGATGATGAGGCCTAGGCGTGGGAACGGCAGGTAGAGCGCGGACCGAGCGCCGACGACAACACCCGCCTCCCCTGTCCCGATAGCCCGCCACGCACGACGGCGCTCAACGGCGGATAATTCGGAATGCCAAACGAGAGGGCGGGCACCGAAGCGGTCCTGGAAGCGGTCAAGCCACTGGTCCGTCAGTGCAATTTCCGGCAGCAGGCAGAGCGCTTGGCAGCCAGCCGCCAATGCTTCCGCAATCGCCTCCATATAGACAACGGTTTTGCCGGACCCGGTGACGCCGTCCAGCAACGTGACAGAGAACGCCTCCGCCCGCGTCGCCGCCTCTAGCGCCAGAACGGCCTCCGCCTGGGCTGCACCAAGGGATGGCTTGCGGCCCTCAGGGTCCAGCACCGGCATTGGCGCATCCCCGATAATCGTGACGGCCTCAAGCAGCCCCGCCGCTGCCATGCCTTTCACAACCGCCGGGCTGACATTCGCGACCCTTGCGGCCTCCATCGCTGGAAGTGCCGGCGTGTCCTGTAGTTCCGCAAGCGCACGACGCCGGGCCACCGTCATCCGCGCTTCTGGGTTAGGGCCTGTCAGCGGCGAGCGATAAAGTGTGCGTTTCGGCGGCGGGGCCAGGGCTGCGCGCGGCAAAGCCATGCGGAGAACGGCACCCGGCGGCGACAGCACATACCGCGCAGTCCAATCAATGAATTGGCGAAGGGCGGGCGGCAGCAGCGGCGCATCCAGCCGTTGCCCCACCGCTTTTAACTTAGATCGCGGAAAGTCGAGCGGCTTATCAGTTGGGTCCTGGTCCCAGACGACGCCCGTAACGGTTCGTCCGCCAAGTGGTGTCTCGACCAACGCGCCTGTGGGCATCTCCACCGGTACCAGATAGGAGAGCGGACCAGCCAGTGGCGCGGTTGTTAATACGGGGCGCACGGCGAATCCATCCGATTCGTCGTCGAACAAGTCTGTCAGAGCGCTGGCCTCAGGTTTCGCCATCGGGTATGAATACCGTGAAAAGCACGCCCGGCGGAATGCCGTCGGATCGCCTTGCTGCAAATATTCAACGGGAAAGTGGTCAGAATGAAGTTCTTTGTCGATACAGCGGACGTAGACGATATCCGCGACCTCGCCGCAACCGGTCTCCTGGATGGCGTGACCACGAACCCATCACTGATCGCCAAGTCAGGCCGCAATATCCTTGAAGTTATAGAGGAAATCTGCGGGCTGGTGGATGGCCCTGTTAGCGCTGAAGTCGCTGCAACAGATTTCGACACGATGCTGAAGGAAGGCCGCAAGCTGGCCAAGATTGCAGACAACGTGACGGTCAAAGTGCCGCTGACGATGGACGGCTTGAAGACCTGCCATGCGCTGTCCAGCGAAGGCACCATGGTCAATGTCACGCTCTGCTTCTCTGCTAATCAGGCGATTCTCGCAGCAAAAGCGGGCGCATCCTTTGTGTCGCCGTTCGTTGGTCGCCTGGATGATATCGGCGAAGACGGCATGATGCTGATCGAAGACATCGTGATGATCTATGAGAATTATCCAGACCTTGAAACCGAAGTTCTGGCCGCCTCCATCCGGCATCCGCAGCATTTGCTGGCCGCCGCCAAGGCAGGCGCCCATGTGGCGACGATCCCGCCGAACGTAATCCGCCAGCTTTATTCCCATCCGCTGACGGATAAAGGCCTCGCGGCGTTTATGAGCGATTGGGCAAAAACCGGCCAGTCGATTCTCTAGGATGAGCGATGCCGACGACGCCATGCTTGACCTGGATGCAGATACAGTTGCGGCTTGGCTGCGCGCCAATCCTGAATTTCTGCAAGACCATCCAGAACTGCTGGACAGCCTAACCCCGCCGGATCGCGGCGGCGGCGTGGTCGTTGATATGCAGCGCTTCATGGTGGAGCGGCACCGGGATGAGCTGAAAGCGCTTCGCGGCACCACCCAGGACCTGCTGGCCGTTGCCCGCGCCAACCAATCAAGCCAGGCCTCCATCATGGAAGCCACGCTCCTCGCCATCCGGGCGACAAGCTTTGAAGACCTGATTGACTGCGTGACTGAGCAATATCCGCAAATCTTGCGTATGGAAGCCGTGACGTTCTGTGTTGAAGGCAGCCCAAGCGATGGCATGTCCATGCCGCCGGGCGTACAGGCGCTGAGCGCTGGCGATATCGACGGTTATCTTTGCGGCGCCGACCGCCGGTCCCGCTTTATCTCCGACATGGACCCGGACCCGACGCTATTCGGCCCCGCTGCTGGGGTCGTTCGGTCCGCTGCATTGGTCCGATTGGACATCGCGCCGGATGCACCCAAAGCAATGCTGGCCTTTGGTGCTCGGGAGCCAGGATCCTTTGATCTCTGTCTCTTATACACATCTCCGAGCCCACGAGACCTCTCTACAT
>CAJXVF010000209.1 GCA_913060845.1 uncultured Alphaproteobacteria bacterium
TACACCTCTCTATTCGTCGGCAGCGTCAGATGTGTATAAGAGACAGGATGATAATATCTTTCTCTGGAACGCCATTGGAGATCAAGCCGCGCTTAACGGCATTGGCCCGACGGCGGGAGAGACGATCATTGTAGCGGGCACTACCGGAGCGATCCGCGTGACCGGTAACGTCAATCCGGGTAACCGCAACTTGGCGTGACGCAGATGCAGCGTCACGGATGACCTGTTGGCCATCGGTGCGGACGGACGCGCTGTCAAAGTCAAAGAAGACCAAGAAGCGACGTTCAGCCGGCGCCCGAATTGCAGGTGCAGCAGCCACGAGTGGTGGCGGTGCACGACGCACTGGTGGGCGATAAGCTGGCGGAGGCGGCGCTACTGGGCGCGCAATTGGCCGTGGAGCAGGCGCTGCAGGCGGTGGCGTATAAGCGACAGGTTCAGACCGGTCGTATAGTGGGCCAAAGTGATAGCGCAGACCAAGCATAACACTGTGATTGCGGTTTTCGATATCCGCAGCGCGACCGAGACCGCCGCCTTCGACTTTAGTGGTGCCGAGATAGCGATAATCGGCGAAACCTTCGAGATTGCCACCAAGATCAAGACTTGCGCCGACAATACCCTGGTAGGCGAATACAATTTCTTCGCCAAGCGAAGTGTATTCTGCGTACGAGCCGCCGAGGCCAGCACCGATATATGGGGTTATCGATGAACCAATATCGATGTCATAGTAGAAGTTGACCATCGACGCGACTGTATGAAAGCCGCCGCCTGGGGTGGTGTTAATCGCCCCGATTCCTGTGGCGACTAAAGCATCATCAGTACCATTGATCCGGTAGGACAGCTCGTATTCGATACGCGGGCCGCCGAAAGCGTAACCAACAACACCCAAAAATGCGCCGCCGAGATCAAACTCAGCTTCGCCGCTCAGGCGATTGCCTTCAATGTCGGCATCCTGATGGTAGTTGAGACCACCACCGGCACCGATATAAATGCCCTCACGCGGGCCAGCCTGCGCAATAGATGGCAACGCCATCATGGCCGCTGCCGTTACGCCAACAAAGCGTTTGATCATAGTCGCTCCTGCATCAATACTCTGGGACGCCCCAATATTCAGCGCGTATCTATCATTTATACGGCGAATGTCCAACAGATACGCTTCACTAAAAAAGCTTTAGCCCATTTACGCCACATTAAGGTTAGCGCACCGAAACTACAGTTAACGCCAACACCTTTAGTAGAAGGCATTAACCATGGTCCGACCGAAGCGCGTTCACACGACAAATCTTAGCCGCGATGCCCTAGAGATTGTGCTTGACCTCATTGAGATCAAGTTGCAATCCATGGAAGTCTTCGACCGCGATGATGCCCGTGAAGCCAAAAGTCTTGGCGAGGCCCGGTCCGAAATCGCCTCCATCCTTGGCCTGACCCTGCAGCCTGTTGTGCCGCCGCAGCCCGTATCTGCGACCGCACGGATGCACCGCGCCCGCGCCCAGCGCATGGCCTAATCGAAATCCGCAACCTCTCTTAGCCGTCGAGTTTCGCTTTCAGCATTGCATTCACCGATGCAGGGTTCGCCTGCCCTTTGCTCGCCTTCATCACTTGGCCAACAAAGAAGCCGATTAGTTTGGGCTTGCCACCACGGTATTCTTCGACCTTATCCATATTCGCCTGCATGACCTGATCGACGAGCGCTTCAATTGCGCTGTAATCTGATATCTGCGACAGGCCGAGCTCATCGACAACAGTCTGCGCAGGCTTGCCGTCAGCCCACATGGCTTCAAAGGCTTCTTTTGCCTGACGCCCAGATATCTGACCCGATTTGATCATATCAACAAGCGCGCCAAGTTCTCCCGCAGGAACAGGTGCCGCATTAATCGACACATCGTCCTTGTTCAGACGGCCAAACACCTCACCAGTCACCCAATTGGCAACAGCTTTAGCGTCTCTGCCGTCTGCAGCAGCCTCAAAATAGAGCGCGTTATCGCGGTCTGCCGTTAGGACGTCTGCATCATAGGGTGTCAGCCCAAGCTCAGCGACGAAGCGGGTCTTTTTTGCATCCGGCAATTCGGGCATGCCAGCGCGCAATTCATCCACATAGGATTGCTCTAGGACGAGCGGCGGTAGATCCGGGTCTGGGAAATAGCGGTAATCGTGGCTTTCTTCTTTGCTGCGCATGGAGCGAGTTTCGCCACGGTCTGGGTCAAACAACCGGGTTTCCTGGACTATGGCGCCGCCATCCTCCAGCACTTCCACTTGCCGACGCGCTTCAAATTCAATCGCCTCACGAATGAAGCGGATGGAGTTGACGTTCTTGATCTCGCACCGCGTCCCAAGCTCATCACCGAGCCGCCGCATTGACAGATTGACGTCACAGCGAAGCGAGCCCTCCTCCATATTGCCATCGCAGACACCGAGATAACGCAGGATTGCCCGTAGCTTCGTTACATAGGCTGCCGCTTCCTCCGCACTGCCGATATCCGGCTCGGAGACGATTTCCATCAAGCCAACGCCAGCACGGTTTAGGTCAACCAATGTGCGGTATGGGTCCTGGTCATGGATGCTCTTGCCCGCATCTTGCTCCAGATGCAGCCGTGTGACGCCGATCCGCTTGGTGACGCCGCCTTCAAGTTCGATATCCAACCAGCCGCCCGATACAATCGGGTCAGAGAACTGGGATATCTGATACCCGAGTGGCAGATCTGGATAGAAATAGTTTTTGCGGTCAAAGATCGATTTCAGATTGATGATAGAATTCATGCCGAAACCGCTCAATACGGCCGCCTCGACGCAACGTTGGTTGATGACCGGCAGCATGCCCGGCATGCCAGCATCCAGGAACGCCACATGGTCATTCGGCGCACCGCCAAACTCGGCAGAGGCTGAGGAAAACAGCTTTGCTTTGGAGGCGACTTGGGCATGGGTTTCAAGCCCAATCACCATTTCCCATTCGCCGTCGCGGCCTTCGATGTTGCTCATGGCTTTGCTCCCGCAAGTAGGCGGGGCGTCTTGTCGAACCCAGCGGCGTCTTCAATCGCTTGGCCCATCTGCAGAACGGACGCTTCATCGAACGGCTTGCCGATAATCTGTAATCCAAGCGGAAGGCCATCTGCGGAAAGGCCAGCGGGGACAGAGATACCGGGCAGGCCTGCCATGCTCGCAGGCACAGTGAAGATGTCATTCATATACATCGCCACCGGATCATCTACATCGCCAGCGGCAAATGCGGCGCTCGGCGTTGTCGGCGTTAGCAGCACATCCACATTATTGAAGGCCGTGTTGAAGTCATTGGCGATGAGGGTGCGGACTTTCTGGGCCTGCTTGTAATAGGCGTCGTAGTAGCCTGCGGAGAGCACATAGGTGCCAATGAGAATACGCCGCCTCACCTCCTCGCCGAAGCCTGTACCGCGGGTATTGCTGTACATCTCCGTCAGGTCGCCTCCGTCCTCACGGGCGCAATAGCGCACACCGTCATACCGGGCGAGATTGGAGGATGCCTCTGCCAATGCCACGATGTAATAGGCGGGCAAGGCCATTTTGGTCATGGGCAGGGACACATCAACGATCTCGGCACCAGCGGCTTTCGCCATCTCAATGCCTTCTTGCCAGAGCGCGTCTATCTCGGCTGGCATGCCGTCTGTCCGATACTCGCGCGGGACGCCGACACGCATGCCTTTAACGCCGCCAGCCAATGCAGCCTCAAAATCAACAGGTGCCGCAGTTGCCGATGTAGAATCTTTCGGATCATGGCCTGCCATTGAACCCAGCATGATCGCCGCATCCCTGACAGAGCGGGTAATCGGTCCGGACTGATCCAGCGACGAGGCAAACGCTACGACGCCCCAACGCGAGCAACGCCCATAGGTCGGCTTCATGCCGACGACGCCACACAATGCAGCTGGTTGCCGTATTGACCCGCCCGTGTCGGTCCCTGTGGCTGCAATGGCAGCCCCGGCTGCGACCAATGCCGCTGATCCACCAGATGATCCGCCAGGCGTTAAAGGCGTTGCTGCCCCTTCTGGCGTCCACGGGTTGGTTACCGGGCCGAAGGCGCTCGTGATATTGGCTGAGCCCATGGCGAACTCATCGAGGTTCGCCTTGCCAAGCAGCACTGCGCCATCTGCCTTCAGCTTACCGGACACAGTAGATTCATACTCTGGTTTGAAATCGCCAAGAATTTTGGAGGCGGCCGTTGTCCTGATGCCCTTTGTGCAAAAAAGGTCCTTCTGCGCGATGGGCATACCGGTCATTGCTACGGCGTTTCCGGCCTGTAAGCGCGCATCTGCTGCATCGGCATCAACAAGCGCCTGTTCCGGCGTTTCAGTGATGAAGCCGTTCAGGGCGCGGGCGTCATCGGCAGCAGCCAGATAAGCTTCGGTCAGCTCACGGGCAGTGAATTGCTTGTCCGCCAAGCCTTTGCGAGCGCTGGCGATATCCAGGCGCAGGAGGTCTGAGAGTGCGCTCATGACTATTCAATCACCTTCGGGACACCAAAATATGGACCAACTGCATCGGGGGCGTTGCTGACGACTGCATCAGCTTGCCCGCCATCATTCACCACATCCTGGCGCAATGGTGCCATGGCTGTGCCAACGCCAACCAGCGGCTCAACACCTTTGGTATCAACGCTGTTCAGTTGCTCTACCCAGTTCAGGATCTGACTGAGCTCGCCAGCCAGGCTATCCAACTCGCCGTCAGAGACGTTGATGCGCGCCAATCTGGCGATGTCTGCGACGGTATCGCGGTCCAGAGACATGAAATGCTATTTCCTAAATTTTGAGGCAAGGCTGCCGCCAAGCTAAATTCGATCCGAAAGTTGGAATATAGCGGAGGAAACCTTGCGGAATCATGTGCATCGCGAGTACCATTCCGAATGACAATCTGCAAGCCTCAGGAACTCTTAAAGGCCCTCCCGGCAGGCTCTCGCCTGCTTGGGTTGGATGTTGGCGCGCGCACTGTAGGCGTGGCCGTTTCAGACATTAATTTGACGATTGCGACGGCGCGAACAGTTGTTCCACGTGGGCGCAAGTTCCAGCCAACCGCTGACGCTTTGCTTGATCTGATGGATGAAACGGCAGCGGGCGGTGCCATCATTGGCCTCCCGCTAGATCTCTCAGGCCGGACCGGGCCACGGGCGCAGGCGTCAAAGGCGTTTGCCTATAACCTAATGGCCATTCGTGAGATGCCAATTGCATTCTGGGATGAACGGTTATCAACAAATGCCGTTAACCGCGCGATGCTTGAAGCGGATATGAGCCGGGCTAAACGGGATGCAAATATAGATAAGGCTGCCGCCGCATTCATCTTGCAAGGGTTTTTAGATCACCTACATGATGGGCAGGCTTAATCTATAGGGGTGCTAAGAACGGCTGACTGGACTGCGCCGGTTCACGAATTTATTAAGCCTTAGGTGTATAAAATACTATGTGCATCAATGCGCCTAATTTGGCATATTTCTAAAATATACCGCGCTCACTCCAGAACCCGAAACTTCTCGTGTGTAATGACGCGGAAGTTGTCTGAGACGGTGTCCCGGAAGTT
>CAJXVF010000210.1 GCA_913060845.1 uncultured Alphaproteobacteria bacterium
AAGAGACAGAGTCTGCTGCGGGCTCAGCGCGGGAGGCACGGGTTGGTGCCAATGCCCTGGTCGAGCAGGCGCGCACGGCCGTTCAAGCACTGAAAGAGCGTATCGAGGAACGGCTTGACGCAACCCCGGAAGAACTCGCCGAGATCGCAGGCACGGACCCAGAAGCCGTGAGTGGCGACTTGGATGCGCTCGACCGCAAAGTTGAGCGCTTGCGCCGTGAACGCGAAACCATGGGGGCGGTTAATCTGCGCGCTGAAACTGAGATTGAAGAGATCGAATCGCAATCCGGAACCATCCGGACTGAGCGCGAGGACCTAACCGCTGCGATCGCCAAATTGCGCCGGGGTGTGGCTGAGCTCAGCGGCGAAGCGCGTCAGCGTATCCGTGCAGCGTTCGATCAAATTGACGCTGAGTTCTCCACGCTGTTTGTGCGGCTGTTCGGCGGCGGTAAGGCACGGTTGGCGCTGGTTGGGTCTGATGACCCGTTGGAAGCTGGGCTTGAGATTATGGCCAGCCCGCCCGGTAAATCCCTGCAAACCCTATCGCTTCTCTCCGGTGGTGAGCGTGCGCTAACCGCACTGGCGCTGGTGTTTGCCGCCTTCAAAGTGAACCCAAGCCCAATTTGTGTGCTTGATGAGGTCGATGCGCCTTTGGACGATTCGAACGTCGATAGGCTTTGCACTCTTTTGGAAGAGATGGCCGAGAGTGGACGCACCCGATTCTTGGTCGTAACCCATCACCGCATGACCATGGCGCGTATGCACCGGCTCTATGGCGTTACCATGCCAGAGCGGGGCGTTTCGCAGCTTGTTTCCGTTGATTTTGACGCTGCCCAGGCGATGCGCGAAGCGGTCTGAGTTGCAGGCGTGAATTACATGCGACAACAGGGCGCCCCATGAACCGTCTTAGAAGTGGTCCAGAAGCTTGACACTCCTTCGGCTCGCTGCCTAATGTCCGCCCGCTTGGCCGCAGTAGTGGCTGTTTGCGCGTGCTTGTGTATTTGAGGCCTTCCATAGGGATGATCGGGCCATGGTCGATGACCAGCTTGATAAACGCCTTAAAGACCTGGGCAAGCGCGTAAGAACAGCCCAAGCGAAGCGGGCGGAGCGAACCGGGGCGAGCGGCGGTGGTCGTGGCAAACCGGCAGAAGGTATGGCGGTTGGTATTCGTATCACCGTTGAGATGATTGCGGGATTGGCTGTCGGCGTCTGCATTGGGCTATACGCGGATAAGCAATTGGGCACGGCACCGTGGCTTCTGATACTGGGCTTTTTGCTCGGGGCAGGCGCTTCGTTCGCCAATGTGTTGAGAACGGCGCGGGAGTTGGACGCGCGGCAGGCGAGAGAACGCCAGGCCGCCATCGACCGCGCAAGAGATGAATGAGTGAGGGGCGACAGTGGCGGCAGCAGCAGACGGACACGGCGGCGGCGGCGGACTTGATCCGCTCCACCAGTTCGAAATCTACCCGATCCTGTCGATCAACATCGGCGGATACGATGTCTCGTTCACCAATTCCTCTTTGTGGATGGTGATTGCGGCAGTCGTCGCCTATTTGATCATCAGCCGGGGTGTGGGTGCTGGCTCGCTTGTGCCGACGCGCATGCAGGTCGTTGCTGAAACACTCTATTCCACCGTCGCCAACATGGTGCGGGACAATGTCGGCGATGCTGGCAAAAAGTATTTCCCTTTCGTCTTCACACTCTTCATGTTCGTGCTGTTCGGCAATCTGCTGGGAATGATCCCATATTCATTCACGTTCACGAGCCACTTGGCCGTGACGTTCGCAATGGCTGCAACGATCTTCGTGACGATTACAATCATCGGCATTATGCGCCACGGCCTTCACTTCTTCAGCCTCTTCTTCCCAGCGGGCGCGCCTTTAGCGACAGCGCCGATCCTGATCCCGATTGAGATCATCTCGTATCTCTCGCGTCCGGTCAGCCTTTCGGTGCGTCTCTTCGCAAATATGATGGTTGGCCATACGCTGTTGAAGGTTCTCGGCAGCTTTGCCGTGATGATGGGCGCTGCTGGCATCTTGCCACTCGGCCTTCTGGTCGGCATTACGGCGCTAGAATTCCTCGTGGCCGCACTGCAGGCCTACGTGTTCACGATCCTGACGTGCATCTATCTGCACGACGCGATCCACCTTCACTAAACCCTTTCTCAAAATAACGTTTAACTAGGAGTAGATGACATGGAAGCAGAAGCTGCAAAGCTGATTGGCGCGGGCTTGGCCGCGATTGGCATGATCGGTGCTGGTATCGGTGTCGGTAACGTTTGGGCGAGCTACATTACCGCCCTTGCTCGGAACCCAGCCTCTAAAGCCGAAATTGGCGCAAACATCTGGATCGGCTTTGCCGTGACGGAAGCTATTGCGTTGTTCGCGCTCATCGTTGCGCTGATCGCGCTGTTTGCTTGATTGAATGACGGTCCGCTTGGTCGGGTGCGCGTCGTCGCGTCCGGCCAAGCGGTCGATTGTTCTTTCCGCCTTGTAGGGTGGCTCGCGTTTGCGGCCCGCCAAATCCAAAGCGCTCGCGACTAGAGCAATGGCGCGTAACGGGCGAAACCGCCTGCTACAACCCATGCTGATAGGGGACTCGCAATGCCTCAGTTTGATCCCACTTGGTTCATAAGTCAGATTTTCTGGCTCGTGCTGGTGTTTGGCGCGCTCTATTGGCTGATGGTCAAGCGCGCGCTTCCTAAAGTCTCCAAGGCTTTAGATGCTCGTGCTGAGCGGATTCAAGGCGATCTGGTTCGCGCTGCAAAGCTGCAACGGGATGCTGAGATCACGGCGGAAACTTATGAAGCCGCTATCGCCAAGGCTCGTGATGAAGCCCGGGAGGCCATTCGCGCCGCCCAGGTCGCGACCGTGGCTGATCTTGATGCGCGTCAGGATGTGCTTTCCAAGGAACTGGCGGCTCAAGCCAGTGCTGCGGAAGCGCGGATCGCGGAAGCGAGCAAAGATGCGATGGCCAGCGTGCGTGAAATCGCCGTTGGAACAGCACAGGCTGCTGCTGGTCACTTGATCGGCGGCAATGTTGATGAAGCCAAGGCCGCAAGCGCGGTTGACGGCATCCTCAACCGCCAGACCACCCACTAGGCGCGGCTGGGAGCCGAACCGATGACAGAGACACATATCGTCGCCATCGCGCTGGTAATTTTTCTGGCGCTTGTGTGGTGGAAGGGCCGTCACGCCATTCTTGGCGGGCTCGACAAAAAGATCGCGCAAATCCGCACAGAGATCGATGACGCCGGCAGGCTCCGTGAGGAGGCCGAGCGCCTCTATGCAGAGAATGCCAAGAAAGCTGAAAATTCTGACGCGGAATCTGCTGCAATCGTGGCCCAGGCGAAAGCCGAAGCGGAACGGATGCAAGCGGACGCCATCTCCAACTTTGAGGCGCTGACAGAACGCCGTCGTGAGCAGGCCAAGGCCAAGATCGCTCAAGCCGAAGCCGAAGCCATTCGCGCGGTTCGAATTGAAGCGACGCGAGTTGCTATGCAGGCCGCTCGTGAGATTATCAGGGATGAACTTTCTGGTGATCAGGCTGATGCGCTGCTGAATCAGGCTATCGAAGACTTGCCGCGCCGCCTTAGCTAAGCGCGTCCAACCCTTCGCTATCAGGAAAAACCATGGCCAAAATTCAGATCGTTCTTAAAGATTCGGTCCACCCGATTGAGATTGAAACCAGCGGCGTTGCGGCAACACGAATCCTGAACCGCTACACATTATTCATGCAGAACGGCAAACAGGCGAGCTACAAATTCCCGCTGGACCCGCCGATGGCTGGATTCCTGTCGGTGTCATTTGAGAACGTTCTCGTCGTCGTATTGCAGACGGACTGATCGTCCGTTCCGGCATGCCAGGGCCCCGGAAACTCCTCGTTACCGGCGCTGCCGGATTTATCGGGTTTCATGTCGCCAATGCGCTCTTGCGCCGCGGCGACATGGTTATCGGCCTCGACAACGTCAATTCATACTATGACCCGAAGCTAAAGCGGGATCGCCTGGCGCTGCTGAATGCGACGCCAGGTTTTTCATTTGTCGAAGCGGACATCGCTGACCCAGGCACATTTGATGAGCTGCCTGACGATGTTACCGGCGTGATTCACTTGGCGGCACATGCCGGGGTCCGGCACAGCTATGAGCATCCGGAAGAATTCATCCCGAGCAATCTAGTTGGCTTTTACAACGCTGCCGCTTTTGCCGTTGCCCGCAAAGTGGGCCATTTCGTATTTGCCTCCACAAGTTCCGTATATGGCCCTGGTCCGGAGCGGCCCTCAACAGAAGCAATGGCGGCGAACCATCCTCTCAGCCTGTATGCTGCCACGAAAAAATCCAATGAAGCGATGGCACACGCGCTCTCCCACATTAATGGTCTGCCAGTGACGGGGCTGCGGTTCTTTACGGTTTACGGCCCATGGGGCAGGCCTGATATGAGCTTCTTCCGCTTCGCCAAGGCGATCATCGCGGGCGAGCCAATTGATCTTCATAACCACGGCCAGATGACGCGGGACTTCACTTTTGTGGATGACATCGTTGCTGGGGTGTTGGCTGCTTATAACAAGCCCCCTCAGGTGGATGCAGCATGGGCAGACGCGCCGTCATCGGGCACGAGCGGTGCGGCACCTTATCGGATTTTCAACATCGGTTCCGAGCGACCCGTTGATCTCGCCACATATGTCGCCGCATTTGAGCGCGCTATCGGCAAAAAGGCGATCACACGGAATGTGTCTATGCATCCCGGCGAGGCGCTGGATACCCATGCCGACGCGTCGGCCCTAGCTGCCTGGACGGGCGTTTCTCCTACAACATCATTGGATGATGGCGTCGCACGTTTTGTCGCGTGGTATCGTGACTACTACAGCGTCTGACTGGCTGATATGATCCCGCCATGTTGTTGATCCCTTGCCCATACTGTGGTGACCGCCCTGAAACGGAATTCTCGTTTGGCGGCGAAGCGCACTTGAAGCGCCCTGACCCGGGCTCTGCTGATGATGCTGCGTGGGCGGAGCTGTTATTCCTCCGCGAGAATACCAAAGGCTGGACGCGGGAACGCTGGCGCCACGGCGCTGGATGTGGGCGTTGGTTCAATTTGACCCGCAATACAGCCACCAACATCGTTGGGGATGCCTATGCGATGGGCGCGCCAATGCCTGATTTTCCAAAGGCATCGGGCTCGTGAAGAACAGGCGGCTGTCTTCTGGTGGGCGGATCGACCGGTCTCGGCCCCTTTCGTTCAAGTTTGGTCGGCGTGCCTATAGCGGATTTGCTGGCGATACGGTCGCGTCTGCCTTGCTCGCCAACGGTGTCGATGTCATCGGACGGTCCTTTAAGCGACACCGGCCGCGCGGATTGCTATCACTTGGGATTGAGGAGCCGAATGCGGTTCTCAATATAGGGCGAGGTCGGAATGGCCTGCCAAACAGGATTGCCAGCGAGGTTCCGCTGACGTCCGGGTTGGAAGCTTGGCCAACCAGGGGGTGGCCATCCCCACAGTTTGATTTGGCCGCAATCCTCGGCACATGGCCTGCAC
>CAJXVF010000211.1 GCA_913060845.1 uncultured Alphaproteobacteria bacterium
ATTCGTCGGCAGCGTCAGATGTGTATAAGAGACAGCGCTTGCCTTCCATGGCTTTGGTTGCCGCACCATAGGCAAACACTTTAACACCACGAACTTCACGTCCACGCCGGGCTAGAAATTCAACGACGGCGGCGTCATCAATCGGTGGGTCTGTGTTCGGCAAGCCGACGACAGCCGTGACACCTCCTTTAGCGGCAGCCTGGCTAAGCGTCGTCAGGGTTTCCTTGTGCTCAGCGCCGGGCTCACCCAGATGCACACGCATGTCGATCAATCCCGGGGACAGGCAGAAACCATCACAATCAATGACGTCCGCGTCTTCGGGCGCTGTATCTAGGTGCGCGCCGAAATCCACGATCATGCGGCCCTCGACCAGGAGCCCGCCAGTTTCGTCCAGACCAGATGCGGGGTCGAGCAGCCGGGCGTTGGCGAAGAATGTGCGCTCGCTCATGCCTCATCTCCTGTGTTGTTGGAGAGGTCACGGGTGAGCAAATCCAGGCAGGCCATCCTTACGGCGACGCCCATTTCCACTTGTTCCTGGATGAGGGAGCGGTTGATGTCGTCCGCCACATCCGAATCAATCTCAACGCCCCGGTTCATCGGGCCGGGATGCATGATCAATGCGTCTGGCTTGGCATTAGCGAGCTTGGCGCGGTCCAGGCCAAAGAAGTGAAAATATTCAGACGTGGACGGGATGAAGCTGCCGCGCATGCGTTCCTGCTGCAGGCGTAACATCATGACGATATCTGCATCCCTCACACCTTCCGCCAAATCGTGGAAGACCTCTACGCCATAACGGTCGATATCTGCCGGGATCAATGTGGGTGGTGCGATGACACGGACATCAGCCCCCATAGTCTTCAGCAGCAGCATGTTGGAGCGGGCGACGCGGCTGTGGGCAATGTCGCCAGAGATCGCAACGACCAGACCATGCAACCGGCCAACACGGCGGCGAATGGCAAGCGCATCCAATAGCGCCTGTGTCGGATGCTCGTGCGCGCCATCGCCGCCATTTACGACCGAGCAACTCACTTTTTCCGCAATCAATTGAACCGCACCGGATTCTGGATGCCGTACGACCAGCAGGTCGGCATGCATGGCATTTAGCGTCAGCGCCGTATCCAGCAGTGTCTCACCTTTGCGAACGGCGCTGACTTCCGGCGAGATGTTGATCACATCAGCGCCAAGCCGTTTGCCCGCTAGCTCAAAGGATGTGCGCGTGCGGGTGGAGGATTCAAAGAACACATTGATGATCGTACGCCCGCGCAACAGATCCGTTTTCTTGGACCCGCTTCGGTTCATATCCACATAATGCTCAGAAAGATCGAGCAGCAGATTGATTTCCGACGGCGTCAGATTCTCAATCCCCAGGAGATGGGGAGAGGCGAGGGAGGAGGCTTTAAGGAATGTCATAGGACCATGTATAAAATGCCCAGCGGCTTGCCGCTATCGCTTCCACGTACCTTGCCTGTGGATCGCTTCGGAAAAATGCCTAGTCCTAGGCATAGATCAGGTTTCGGGAGCGCCATAGCGGGCCGGGGTCCACATATTCACCGATATGTTTGCCACCGAGCCGTTCGTAGAAGGCGATCGCCCGGTTGTTTCCATCCACGACGCCGAGGGCGATGCCGGGCGCGCCGATTGATTTTAAGTGGCTCACTGAAGCATTGAACAGCAACCGACCAAGCCCGCGCGATTGCTCTGAATCCGACACATAAAGGTGTTTTATCTCACCGCGCCCATTCATCGGGCCGTGAGGATCGCGTTGCGCCTTGGCGAAACTGACGATCACATCCCCAGACCGGATCACGAAAATCCCGGCCGCGCTCACAGTATCAGCCAGGGCCGCCTGCCATTGTGGCAGGCGGACGGCGACGCCCAGCCTTTCGAGTGCTTCTGGCGGCGCCAAATCAGCATATGTCGCGCTCCATACATCGACATGCAGCTCGGCGATGGCAGGAGCATCAGCTGCCTCGGCCAGCTCCACCTGCACTAGGAGCGCACCTGCACGTAGCTGCCAGGGGCTGCTTCAATGGCTTTCAGGCCGCTCTCGCCTGGAATGCGCGCAGGCACTTTCTTGCCAGCCTTGCGCGCGATCCACTTCTGCCAATCCGGCCACCAGGAGCCTTTGCTTTCAGTGGATGTCTCGAACCATTCTTCCAGCGTTTCTGGAGACTTGGTATTCGTCCAATAACCGTACTTATTTGGCGGCGGTGGGTTTACAACGCCAGCAATGTGGCCAGACGCAGCGAGCACATATTTCACCGGCCCGCCAAACAGCTTCGTGCCCTGATAGACCGCATCGGCTGGGGCGATGTGGTCTTCCTTGGCAGCGACGAAATAGGATGGTGTCTTGATGTTGCGCAGATCAATCGGCGTGCCGTTCATTTCCACGCCGCCCGGCTCCTTCAGCTTGTTCTGCTGATACATGCTGCGCAGGTAGAAGCTGTGCATGGCTTCTGGCAGGCGGGTCGAGTCTGAATTCCAGTACAGAAGATCAAACGGGAACGGGTCCTTGCCCAGCAGATAATTGCTAACGACGAAGGACCAGATCAGGTCGTTGGATCGCAGGCTGTTGAATGTCATCGCCATATCGGCGCCGTCCATGAAGCCTTCTTTGGCCATCTTCCGTTCGATGCCTTGGATCTGTTCCTCATCAACAAAAACAGTCAGCTCACCACCGCGTTCAAAGTCCACCAATGTCGTGAAGAATGTGGCGCTATCGAAGTTCTCAATCTTGTGTTCCGACGCATAGGCCAAAGTTGAGGCGAGAAGGGTGCCGCCGAGGCAGTAGCCAATGGCGTTCACTTTCTCCGCACCAACATCTTGCTTGATCGCTTCTACAGCAGCCAACGGACCTTCCAACATATAGCTGGAGAAATCTTTCTTGCGCAGATCGCCTGTCGGGTTCACCCAAGAAATCACATAAACGCTATGGCCCTGTTCGGTTGCCCAGCGGATGAACGAATTCTCTGGCTTCAGGTCCAGGATGTAGAACTTGTTGATCCAAGGCGGCACGATCAGCAGCGGCTTGTCGAATTGCGTTTCGGTGAGCGGGGCATAGTGGAGGAGTTGCATGAGGTCGTTCTGGTAAACGACCTTGCCTTCCGTCACCGCGATATTCCCGCCGACTTCAAATGCATCCAAATCGGTCTGGCTGATGCGCAGGCTGCCGTGACCTTTCTCCAGATCAGTCAGCATATTGCTGAGACCATGAAGCAGGTTTTCGCCCTTGCTCTCAATCGTTTCGCGCAGGACTTGCGGGTTGGTTGCCACGAAGTTTGTGGGTGACATCGCGTCCATGAATTGCCGCGTGTAGAAGTCAATCCGGTGAGCAGTGTGGTCGTCCAGGCCTTCAGTCTCGTGGGCCTGTTCCTTCAGCCATCCAGACGTCAGCAGGTAGGACTGCTTGATGTAGTCAAAAACGACATTGTCGGACCATTCCTCATCCTTGAACCGCCGATCGCCAGGTTCTGGCGCGGCGATAGGATCAGCTTCCTGGCCGGACATACGAGCCATGGTCGATTGCCAGAGATTGGCGTACTGGCTCCAAAGCGCGGTTTGCGCTTCCATCATCCGGGCGGGGTTCGCGGCCATCTGGCACGCAAAATCCATGAATGCCTGACCGATCGAGAAGGCATCCTGCATAGCGCCCTGAGCGTCTTCCTGGGAGGCGGCGGATTCGTTGGTTTTCTCGACAAATTCGGTTACGAGGCGCTGGCTGCGCTCTGCAATGTCGGTGATTTCGGCGGCGAGGCGCTCTACATCTTCGGATGATGGCGGTTCAACGGTCTTGTTCATGGACGAAGCCCCCTATATTGCTTGCTCATAAATTAGAGCACACATGTGGAATGTCATGCTGCGCTGCACAATAGTTCTTATGGTCGCACTGGCGCTCGTTGGCTGCCGCACGGGTTTTCCTAACCTGAGTGGAGGTCCGCAAGCTGCGCCTGTCGTGCTTTCCGATGCTAAAGCTGCAGCGCCCGATGTTTCTTCGCAACTGCAGCATGAGCAGGCCAATGTGATGGCCGCTCGCGCTGAAGCCGAGCGCGAAACTCTCACCGAATCATCAGCTGTGCCGAGGAAGTTACTAGCTGCACTGCCGCTGGCTTACGCCGACACAACGCCGGAAGGTGTGATTGGCCGCGCTGTAGAGGCCTCGCTGGAAAGTAATCGCAGCTTAGTAGTCGTCGGTGTTGGGGCAGGGGCTGAGCGTGTCGTATTCGTGCTGGCTGCGGCTATGGAAGCACGTGGTGTTCGTGTTCTGCAGGAAGTAAGTGCAGGCGAAGCGGGTGCACCAAGCCGGGTTGATCTATACCTCGGCGCTTGAAGGCGGTATGTCTCCCGCCGCTTTCCCTATTTTCCAACGCTTCGGAGCGCTCAAGCGATGAGCTTTCAGTTTCACAAAATCCGCCGTCTGCCCCCGTATCTCTTCGCGGAAGTGAACGCTATGAAAGCCGCCGCCCGGGCCGAGGGTCGGGATATTATTGATTTCGGGATGGGCAATCCGGATTCAGCAACGCCGAAGCATATCGTTGATAAGCTGACTGAAGCCGTTGCAGACCCGCGCACCCATCGCTATTCAACGTCCAAAGGCATTCCAGGCCTGCGTCGCGCTATCGCCGGATATTATGACCGTCGCTTTGATGTGCAGTTGAATGCAGACAGCGAAGTCGTCGTTACGCTGGGATCGAAGGAAGGCTTGGCCAACTTGGCCCAAGCCATTACCTCGCCGGGCGATATCGTTCTAGCCCCAAACCCTAGCTATCCGATCCACGCATTTGGCTTTGTTATTGCGGGCGCGTCGCTCTGGAATATTTCGGTGACGCCGGATGCGACGTTCTTCGCGGAATTGGAGCGCGCGGTTCGCCACGCCGTGCCGCCGCCGACAGCGTTGCTGCTGAGTTATCCGTCAAACCCGACTGCGATGATGGCGACGCGGGACTTTTACAAAGACGTCGTGGCCTTCTGTAAGCGCCACAGCATCTTCATCGTCTCGGATCTCGCCTATTCCGAAATATATTTCGATGATCAACCGCCGCCATCAATCCTTGAAACACCGGGTGCGCGCGATATTGCGGTTGAGTTTGGTTCGCTCTCCAAGACGTATTCCATGCCCGGTTGGCGGGTTGGGTACGGCGTTGGCAACAAGGATCTTATCGGTGCGCTGACACGGGTGAAGTCGTATCTGGATTACGGTGCCTTCACGCCGATCCAGGTTGCTGCGACGGCGGCGCTCAACGGCCCACAGGATTGCGTGGATGAAGTGCGAACGCTCTACCAACAGCGTCGTGACGTGTTGATTGAATCATTCGCACAAGCTGGATGGCATGTGCCGCCGCCGCCAGCGACAATGTTCGCATGGGCGCCCGTGCCACCAGCCTTCAAGGAGCTTGGCTCACTCGGATTCGCTAAGCTGCTGATGGATGAAGCCGATGTCGCTGTCTCACCCGGTGTTGGGTTCGGCGAAAACGGTGAAGGCTTTGTCCGATTGGCGCTTGTAGAGAATCGGCAGCGTATCCGGC
>CAJXVF010000212.1 GCA_913060845.1 uncultured Alphaproteobacteria bacterium
TATAAGAGACAGTATATCGGCCTGACCGTTCAAACCACAGATCAAAGTTTTCAATTCTGATCGTATCGCCATCGATCTTAGCCACGCCCTCATCCAGCAATTGCCGAATGAACGCCACCGTCTCCCGGGTTCGCGTGATTGACTTGCCGTATTGAACACCGTGTTCTGGTTCGACCTGCACCTTATGGCTGGAACCAAGGCCAAGAATGAAACGCCCGCCAGAAATATCGTCGAGCGTCGCAGCTGCCATAGCGATAGTGGGAGGTGTCCGAACGTAAACGCTGCTGATCGCCGTACCGAGCTTGATGGTTGATGTGCGAGCCGTTACGGCCGAAAGCACAGCGAACTGATCTCCGCCATGGCCCTCCGCAACCCAGCCGGACTCATAGCCCAGGCGCTCAGCCAATTTCAGCAGGTTGACGATTTCAGCGGGTCGGGGGCCGCCGGATACAGCGATGCCTAGTCGGGCCATGATCTAGTCTCCTGAATTATGCCGTCCGGCGAATGTCCGCCTGGATATCCTTGTGCGCAGCCGGATAGCTCTCACTGATGCAAGCAAGCCGCTCTCGCAGCAGAGTATGAGCGCGCGGCAGGGCATGGAACGGCGTTGAGGGGTAGAGGTGATGCTCTGCATGAAACGGCATATTCCACATGAGGAAGCGCACCGGCATGGAGGCCATGGTTGTTCGTGTATTCGTCAGGCCATCCCGCTCTTCGGAACATCCCGTATGCTCTGCCAGTAGGATCACGCGCATGAAAGGCTGCGCCATCATCATTGGCAGGATCCAGTACAGCACAGCACCCCAGCTTTGCAGTGCCAAGCTGACAGCCGCGATCACGACATAGAGCCCAACCTGCAACAGCGCCGAACGCTGAATTTCTGCAATTCCCCTTTCCGGGATATAAGGCAAATGCCCAATCCGACCGGTCACGCAGCGCCAGAGGTCCTTCATCTGCGCGCGGTAGTACAACAGGCCAGACAGCCGCTTGATGTATTCCCACATATTCGTTGGCTTTGGCACGATCAGTTCCGGGTCATTGTCCGGGTCCTGGGTGTAGCGATGATGCCACGCGTGGAAACGGCGGTAATACGTCGAGTTCCAACCGACAGCAGCGCCGGTTATCCAGCCAACCACCCGGTTCAATCATCGGCTCGCGAATGGCGTTCCGTGGACGCATTCGTGCATTGGCGCAAATAGGGATGTGAACGTGAAGCCCAGCAGGACCATCGCTGGAATGCGCAACCAGAGGATATCAGCGACGGCACTTACCAGCATCCCCGCCGCCAGGATAGCCACCACATGCCCGGCTAAGTGCTTTAGGCCTGCCGCATCAGACTTCCGGCTGAGGTCTGCCAGCGTCTCCCGGTCCAGCACATGACGACCGGGCAATGCCATTGTCCCCATATCCGGTTCGGCAATGACATCCGCGTCGCCGCTTTGCATGTCTGGGTCGATCTGCACTTTAGTCATTGGATCCGCCGCTATCGTTCAAACGCATATGCTGTCACCCTACCGAAGAATGACGCTTCGTTATACCGAAACACACGTTAGAAATAAGGACCGCTCCCATGCTGCAATTCTATTACAACACCGGCCCGAACCCCATGAAAGTGGCACTGCTGCTGGAGGAAACCGGCCTTGAATACGAAGCGGTTCCTGTGGATGGCCGCAAAGGCGATCAGCACAAGCCGGAATACAAGGCGATCAATCCTAACGCCAAAGCACCTAGCCTGGTCGATGGTGACGCGCCGATTTTCGACAGCAACGCGATCCTGCTTTATCTCGCAGATAAAACGGGAAAATTCGCACCCGCAGTTGGCGACGCAGCGCGGGGCGATATGCTGTCCTGGCTAATGTTCGTCGCGACAGGTATCGGTCCCTATTCTGGCCAATCCGTGCATTTCCAGCACCATGCACCAGAGAAAGTGCCCTACGCCATCAACCGTTATCGGTTCGAAGCAAAGCGCCATTACGGCATCCTGAATGATCGCCTGGCTGATCGCCCCTATATCCTGGGCGACGATTATTCCATCGTCGACATGGCCACATGGGGTTGGGCGCGCTTGCTGCATGTAGTGATTGATGCTGATGCGTGGGCTGACCTGCCGCACCTGAAGCGCATGATCGATGAAATCAGCGCCCGGCCCGCAGCCGAACGCGCAAATGCGCTTGCCGCGAAGCATACCTTCAAGACGGAAATGGACGCAGACGCCCAGCGGAATATGTTCCCGTCCAACCAGACAAAGGTCTGATATTAAGCCTGCAGCAGTCGCTTAGTGTGCGGCTGCTGCACCTTCGGCCAACTCAAAACGGCGGCCACAATACGGGCAATCGACCTTGCCTGATGCGCCCATATTTAGGAACACACGCGGATGGCCAAGCGCGCCGTCACCGCCATCACATGCGACGCGGGATTGTTCGGTTTTAACGATTTCGGGCGACTCCATCGCGCGCTCTCCTAAATACTGAATTTGGGTGGATCATATGCGGCAAACTGAGACGCGCAAGATCAATTCAAAATAAGCACCATGGGAATGACATCATGGCGGACGCCATCAATCTCCGCAGCGTCCCGCAATGCGCCTTCAGCCACAAACCCTATGCTTTCGAATAACGCGAGTGCGGGCTTATTTGAAATCACGACCGCCAGCTGCACTCGGCGATAGTTCTGCGCCTTGGCCCACGTGATCGCAGCCTCCATAAGCATTCGCCCTAAGCCTTCACGGCGATGATCCGGGTCCACGCTCAAGCCAAGCTGGATAACGCCTGCGAACGCTGGATGCGCGTGTGCGCGAGCCAACAAAGCGCCCTGAACGCTGCCATCAACCACAGCCACCAACACGCAACCGCTGCTGTTTTCAGCCGCCCCAAGCTTGGCCTGCAGCATGTCAGCACCAGATGCTGGGTCCACATCATAGGCTAAGAAGTAAGGTGCATCGGCGGCGACACGCTCTAAGAGCGCAATCAATCCAGCGGCGTCATCTGGCCCCGCCAGTCGGACGCTAATAGCCAACCATCACCTCCAACGTCGCCATGCGCTTTTCTTCACGGATGACGCGGACGGCTTCGGCGAGCGCTGCGGGCAATCGTGCAGGGTCAGACACGCGCTCGCTCCAACCTCGGTTGGCAGTGGCGATCAGCGCATAATCTGGGGCAGGCTCCAAAGATGTGATCGGCATGGCATTCGCCTTCGCTGCCACGCCATCTGGATACATCGACAAAGTTGACCGGCGGACAGCATTCCATACGCCGTTGTGCATGACCACGACCAGAATAGGCAGACCAAGCGCTTCCGAAATCTGTCCACATGCGACGGGGTTTGCGAACATGTAGGAGCCATCACCGATGCAGGCAGCAACCAGCGCATCTCGTTTCGCATGCGCCATGCCCAATGCGGATGGAAAGCCCCAACCAAGCCCCGCAGAGAGCGAATGCCCAAAGAATCGGTTCGGCCCATTCGTCGTGATGTAGCCGGGCTGCACCCCAAGCTCGTTCATAATAATGCCGTCGCGCCCGATGGCGGCGGATACGGCAGCGCTGACATAGGCCGGCTGCATTGGCGTTCCAGCTTCTTCCGCCTTTGCAATTCGGGCTTCACGGTCCGCAGCGAGCGTCGCCTTCAGCGCATCCTGATTATCGGTGTCTGTGGGCAGCGCCGCCGCTAAAGCCCCCAGCGCTTCTGCTGGATTGCCAGCAAGGGCGATATCAACCGGGAAGCCGCGCGTTGGGAATCGCCCGAACAGCGGATCAGCGCCAAGCTGGATGACCTTGCAATCCGCAGGCAGGTCAACGCGCTTGATAATCCAAGGCACCAATGCATCCACGCAGACGACAACATCGGCTTCAGCAAGCAATGGGCCGGTTTCAAAACCTGCATGCAATGGGTGGTCGCTCGCCATAACATTACGCGTCGGCCAGAACTCAGCGACAGGAAAGCCGCATTTTTCGGCCAGCGCCTGCACGGCTGCACCAGTCCGGCCATCAGCATCGCCCCTGCTGGAGATAAGCAGCGGACGTTTAGCAGCCTTCAGCAAATTGGCCGCTGCATCAACATCAGCAACAGCAGGGCGGAGTGGGCCAGAAGATGCCGCGCGCATCGGTGTATTAACCGCACTTGGTGGCAGGCCTTCCGCAAGCGGCTCACGGGGCAGTGCGAGATAGACTGGGCCTCGAGGCTCCGTCATGGCGACGGCGACGGCACGGTCAATCACTGCCTCCACCTCCTCACCATATCGAAGCTCGTATTCCCACTTGCATGCGGACCGGACCATGGACGCGGAATCGCGCAAGTCCTGCCCCCAATGGATCGGCACATCGCGTGAACCGGACCGTGCACCTTCCGTAATCGGTGTGCGCCCGGCCATCACGATCAGCGGCACATTATCAGCAGCAGCGTTCACGACGCCCATCACGCAATTCGCCAGACCGACTGTGACATGCGCCATGATCGCCTGCGGCTTGCCCGTTGCCAGATAGCGTCCGTGGGCCATAGCGACCGCAGCCGTTTCATGAGGCGCAATTACAGGTTCTGGGAACAATGCTCCTGCAGGCCCACCCCGCGCATAGGCTTCGATGATGGAGGCGAAATCAGTGCCGCCATTTGCGAACAACGCATCAAGACCATTGGCATAGAGACGCGCGAGCAATGCTTCAGCAGCGGTTTGGGGCGTGAATGACATCTGAATAGCCTCTCTTGCTGGCGCGGGCGGGACAGGCATAGTTTAGAGACATTATCGTCAGAACATAGAGGCGCCGTCATGGATACCGCTGTATTTGCTCCCGGACATTTCGTTCCTGGCCAACCTGTGCAGGACGCATCCGTATGGGGCCGGGATGACTATCCGGACGACCGATCCTGGGTCCGGCCCATACCAGACGTGCTGGTGGATGAGATTGACCGCGCCCTACCCGCCCTCCGCGCCGCCAATTTGCACCCACGCGATATCCGCACTAACGATTTTCCACTGCCGAAGAGCGCTGAATTCGTCCAAGCTGTAGCGCGCGATGTGGATCAAGCACCCGGCTTCACGCTTCTCTCTGGCTTTCCAACCGAGCGGTATGACTACGCAGATACGGCGCTCTCCTATACCGGCCTAATGGCGCATTTCGGCAATATCGCGATCCAAAACCGGATTGGTGAGTATGTGGTTGATGTATCCGATAAAGGTCGAGGCCTTGGCCCCCAGGCGCGCGGTCATTACGGCAATAAGGAATTGCCGTTTCATGCTGACGGCGCAAATGCCGTTAGTCTGCTTTGCCTGAAAACGGCGCCCAGGGGCGGACGCAGCCTGATCGTGAGCGGCGCGGCGATATATAATGCTGTCCTGGCCGAAGCGCCGCAGCACTTACCTGTTCTGCAACGCGGATTTCATCACCATCGGCGCGATGAACGCGACCCGGATGATCCCACATATACGCCTTGGCGCACGCCCGTATTCGCCGCATATGATGATCGCTTCCACATCCTGTCTCTTATACACATCTCCGAGCCCACGAGACCTCTCTACATCTC
>CAJXVF010000213.1 GCA_913060845.1 uncultured Alphaproteobacteria bacterium
CATGCGGCCAGCGTCAACTCCCCGCCAATACCGGCAGGGTCGCCCATGGTTACGGCGAGAGGGAGAGGCATTGAACGAGCGTCCTTAGCCACGGATATCTATGAAGGCGAGCCGGCGCAGGTCCCGCAGATACCGATCGGCCCGGCGCTCCGCCCGCTGACGCTGCAGAGCTTCCGCGATCCTTGAGGCGGTTGGCAGGCTGTCCCCCGATTCTGCACGCCGGCACAGCATGAAGATCGCAATGCCACTAGATAATTCTATTACATCCGACTGTTCACCGGCCTTGAGGTCGTTAATCGTGTCGCGAATTTCTTCAGGCATGTCGCCAATCCGTGCATCTACAATGCGCGGTGGTTGTGGCGGCCCAATGCGCCGTGCGGCCGCTTCAAACGCATCGCAGCTGTCAAGGCCAGACACAACGGTCTTCGCTTGGCCAGCAAGTGCTTCGGCGTTGCCCTCGTTGCCGACCGGAAGGAAAAGGCGCGCGAGCGTGATTACGGCGTCTCGACTGTCGCCAGCCTCAACCCCTTGGCGCCCGACCAGCAGCAGAATATGGATCGCACCATCGGCATAAATCGGTTCACTGATTTGTCCGGGTTTGAGTGCGGCTAAGGCTTCATCTAACTCTGGCGGCAATTGGCCAGATTGCACTTCGCCCATATCACCGCCCACCGCAGCTGTTGGAGAACGCGAATATCGCCGGGCAAGTTCTGGGAATTTGGCACCTGAAGCCAGCTGGCTCCGAATTTCAGCAGCGCGTGCATTGGCTTCGCGCCGGTCTTCTGGTGTTCCAGCGGGCAATACGATTTCAGCTACGCGAGCGACGAACCCGCCACCGGCTTCGCGGATGCGGTTCAGGGCGTCGTCAACTTCATTTGTTGCGACCCGAACTTGGGGCAGTACGCGACGGCGCAGAACTTCTCGCCACAGGATGGAGGCTTTCACTTGGTCTATAAGCGCGCCAACAGGAACACTCTTTTGGGTCAGCTCTTTCATCAAGCCGCCCGGTTCCATTTTATTGTTACGCTCGATGGATTGGATTGCAGCGCCAACCTCTTTATCGCCTGCTGCGATGCCGAGCCGTTTCGCTTCCTGCGCCTTCAGTCGATCATCGATTAATTCGCGAAGGGCGATTCTGCCATACCGTTGTTGCGCTTCAGCATTCACTGGCGCATTAGCGGATGCAGCGATCAAACGAATCCGGCCATCAACGTCAAAATCGGTAATGGCATCATCGTTCACGGACGCAATAATTCTGCCAACCAGCTGCTGGGCGTTCACCTGGAGCGGCAGTGCAATCAGCAAAGCGAGCATTGCCAGAACGGGCATGCGGAGATTTCGAAGCAGCATCAACATGTTTTCAGCCTCAGCGGCGGTCTATCCGGGCGGGGTAAAGCGACCACTCGAAAGCCTTTGTAGCGGTCGTGCGGCCTATCCTGCAACGTCAAACCCGTTGACCTTTGGCCGCTGGGGCGCGAAGACTGCAGCATATCTTAATCAGGAGAGACTTCATGCGGATCGCGTTTGCCGATTTAGGCGCCCCGAAATCTGGCGCATATGTTGTTCTGACAGGCGAGGGTGGCACCATGAGTGCGCCAGCAAAGGAGGCTGACAAGGCCTTAGGCGACGCCATCACACGTGCCGCAACGTCGCTTGGTCTGAAGGGCAACGTGCGGGAGATGGTGGATGTCCCGACGCCAGCCAAGGTCTCCTATGAACGTTTGCTTGCTGTTAGCATCGGCGATCCAGCTAAGCTTGACGCCCGCGCCGCGCAGGATATGGGCGGCGCTATTTATTCAAAGCTTGCCAGCGGCGGCTTGAAGCAAGTCTCTGTCGCTTGTGCAGCGCCCGGAAAATCAGCTCTTGGCGATGACACTTTGGCGGCTGAAATCGCATTCGGCATGCAACTCGCCGCCTATCGGTTCTCAAAGTACCGCACCAAGGGGCCAGAGGCCGAAGCGCCAACGCTCGCAGGGGTTCGAATTCTGACACCGGCTCATGCGAATGCGCGCAAACAATTCGGCAAACTGGATAGAATTGCAGACGGCGTCTTCATGGCCCGCGACCTTTTGGAAGAGCCGCCGAACGTTCTCTATCCCGAAAGCTTCGCCAAGCGCTGTGAAGAACTGATCAAGCTCGGCGTTGAAGTGGATGTTCTGGATACTGAGCAGATGCGTAAGCTTGGCATGGGCTCTCTCCTAGGCGTGGCAATGGGCAGCGCAAGGCCGGGCAAGCTGGTAACGATGCGTTGGCGTGGCAAGAAGCGTGGTCCTGGCCCGCTGGCGCTTGTCGGCAAGGGTGTCACGTTTGATACGGGCGGCATTTCCATCAAGCCTGCGGGCGGCATGGAAGACATGAAATATGACATGGGCGGTGCAGCTGCAGTTGTCGGCGCCATGATGGCCATCGCGGGCCGGAAAGCCAAAGCGGATGTCGTTGGCGTCGTCGGCCTAGTCGAAAACATGCCGTCTGACCGCGCTCAGCGCCCTGGCGATGTGGTGACGTCTATGTCTGGCCAGACCATCGAGGTCATCAATACGGATGCGGAAGGTCGGCTCGTGCTGGCGGATGCGCTTTGGTATACGCAGAAGACCTTCAAGCCCTCTGCTATAATTGATCTGGCGACCCTGACCGGCGCTATTGTCGTAGCGCTCGGCGGCGTACATGGCGGCATGTATGCCAATGACGATGCGCTGGCGAATGATCTGCAAGCCGCTGGCGAAGCGACCGGTGAGACGCTATGGCGGATGCCGCTTGGCGACGATTACGACAAGCAGATCGCTTCTAACATTGCCGATATGAAGAATGTCGGTGGACGCGAAGGCGGCAGCATCACGGCGGCGCAGTTCTTGAAGCGCTTCATAATGGATAAAACCCCATGGGCGCATTTGGATATCGCGGGCGTTGCATGGACCACGAAAGCTAAGCCGACAGTGCCGAAGGGCGGTGTTGGTTTTGGTGTTCGCCTACTCGACCGCCTCGTCGCTGACCGCTTCGAAGGTTAGGTTGCACTATGGCGGAGGAAGACGATAACCCCGAGCCTGAAGCGGCTTGGATCGACTTCCTGAATGTTGATGGCGCAGGGTTCGACCGTGCGCTTGGCTACCGCTTGCAAGGGTTGGACGGTGTCGGAACGAAAGTCCTGGTCCTGTGCTCCGACCCTGCGCGGGTGGAAGCGTTGAACGCCGGGTTATGGACGTTCGATCAGGCCAGCTTCTTGCCGCATGGCGGTGCCAATGACGGCGCGCCCGGGGACTATCCGATCTGGGTGCATCACGAAGAGCCGCCACCGGATGTGTTTCCAGCCGATATGATCGTCAGCGTCGATGATGCAGAACCGGCGGATTGGAACCGTTATTCAAGTCGCTGGCGTATGTTTGATGCGCGTGATTCTGTCCAGCGGGATATTGGCCGCACCCGATGGCTGGCTTGGCGTGAGACTGGCCAATCCATGGCATACTGGACATTCGAAGGATCAGAATGGCGTTTGGAGCGGCGGGGTTAACTACCGGTCAGCACCGCCTCCCGGAAGTCGCCTTTGCGGCGGGTCAGGCCTGCTTTGTCCATGTATTCCAGCACTTCGATCGTGACATTGCGGCCAATGCCGGAACGGTCCCGGAAGTCCTTGGCGGTGAAGCCTTCATCCGGATTCTCCGCCGTCAGCGCTTGCGCAAGTTCCGTTAATCCATTGATTGCAGCGGGCGGAAAGAATCTGTTGGCGGATACTTCTGCGAGCAGGCCCATGCGTGCAGCGCGTTTCAGTAAAGTCTCGATCAATTTGTGGTCGATGGATACTTCATCCGCCAGCTCGCGCACGCGTGGTGGGCGGAGGCCGCCTTCCGCCAGCAGTGGCTCGACCTTCCGCCAGATGCGCTCTTCCTGATCGGAAAACCGCACGCTGTGTCCAGGCAATGCCAGGCGGCCACTCGCGCGGATAAGCTTCCGGGCGTCCTGCATGCGTTGCGCAACGCCTTCGAACAAAGGTACTGGCGGCGGCGTATCGCCCAAGAGCTTTCGGAGCGCTACTGGTGCCGCACCCGGTTCCTGCTTGTGTTCCTGATGCCAGGTCTCTAGCGCGCTGGATATGGCGGCTTCCAGGGCTTCAACGCGGGCTGGTGCGGATAGGATTGCGCTGCTGCCTTCGCCCATCTGGACGTGGTCTGTTGTCCGCAGCACGTTTGCCTGTTCGGCGTCACTCAGGTTACGGGCGCGGGCGAATGCGGCCCAGGGCACGACCGGTTGATCGGCCAGCAGTGCGGCCAGTGCGGCTGCCGGTTCCGCATGGTTCAGGGCTTCGAAGCGTCCGCGTTGACGCCAGCGGCGACCGGGTGGGTCTGGGTCTAGGATACGTCCGCCCGCCAGCGTCGCTTGGCCCTGGTGATCGCGCAGCACAAAGCGGTCGAATGCTGCGGCAGATGTTGGGCGGTCCAAGGTAATGCGGCCAAAGCCTTGCTCGCCTGGCTCAAGGCGGCGGCTCTCTAATAGGAGTATGCGGGCGGGAATATCGCTGGCGCCGTGGTGCAGATGGACCACTTGGCCGTCTTTCAGGCCTTTGCCATCAAGCGCTTCTGGCGCTGCGCGGACCAGCACGTCGAGCTTACTGACAGCGCCAATGCCATCTTGTTCAATCAGCCAATCGCCGCGGGAAATATCATCGGCATCGATACCGGCGAGATTGATGGCCAGCCGTTCACCGTCCCGTCCAGCATGGGATTCTTGGTTCTGGGCATGCATGCCACGAATTCGGGCTTCCTTACCGCCGGGCGCTCCAATCACCCGGTCGCCCGCTTTGATCTTGCCTGCATAAGCCGTTCCAGTAACGACCAGGCCGGCCCCCCGCAGTTGGAAGGACCGATCTACAGCCAGCCGAAACCGCCCCTGCGCCGCAGGCCGCGCCATCTCCCGCGCCGCACGGAATAAACGCTGGCGGAGCGCATCGACGCCGTCGCCCGTAATGCTGGAGAGCGGGAACATTGGCACGTCCGCTAGCGGCCCATCTTCCAGGAGCAGGCGGACTTCGGCTTCAACGTCAGCTAGCCGATCAGGTTCGACCATATCCGTTTTGGTGATCGCGACAGCACCGGCAGGGGCTTCCAGCAGGTTTAGGATGGCCAGATGCTCGCGGGTTTGCGGCATCGGACCATCCGTCGCACCACACACCAGAATCGCACCATCCATCTGCGCAGCACCAGTGATCATGTTTTTCACATAGTCGGCGTGACCCGGACAGTCAACGTGTGCGTAGTGGCGGCTCGGAGAATCGTATTCAACATGGGATGTCGCAATCGTGATACCGCGCTCGCGCTCTTCCGGCGCATTATCAATACCATCAAAGGCCATCGCTGAGCCACTGCCCCAAGCCTCGAAGCAAACCCGCGTCAGCGCCGCTGTCAGGGTCGTTTTACCGTGGTCAACGTGACCAATGGTACCCACATTGATATGGGGCTTATTACTGTCTCTTATACACATCTGACGCTGCCGACGAATAGAGAGGTGTAGA
>CAJXVF010000214.1 GCA_913060845.1 uncultured Alphaproteobacteria bacterium
TCTACACCTCTCTATTCGTCGGCAGCGTCAGATGTGTATAAGAGACAGCCTTCAAACTCCCGACGGCGTACCTGTCGCCCTGGCACCAGCAGGAAATACCGATCTCACCCTCTATGCCGAGACCCATGACCTAGACGCTTTCATGCGGTTCTACACGGAGGCGCTTGGGCTTTCGCCTGAAGGCAAGGATACACTGACCGTTGGCCGCAGCCGCATTATCGCCCGCCCCGGTGCTCCCGCCCGCGTCGATGGTTGGCGCGAGCGCGGCCTCCGCTACATGACAGTGCAGATATTCGATTGCGACGGTATGACGTCCGCACTCGAACGGGCCGGCGTAGAAATTGGCATGGCACCCAAGACTGTCGGCCAAGTCCGCTACAGCTTTGTTCGCGACCCAGACGGGAACTGGATTGAACTTTCGGAACGCGCATCGCTGACGGGGAAGCCCGTCCCCACCGGTTGACCTGCAGCCCCTTCGCGCAGCATTCTGATGACCGGATTTGAAGAAGGCTGCAGCCCATGCCAAAGCGACTGACAGAGGACCAAATCAACCACTACCGCGCCCACGGCTACTGCTATCCCGTGCCCGTATTGTCGCGCCCGGAATATACGGACTACCGCAACGGCTTGGAGCGGTATGAGACCGAAATCGGCGCACCGTTAGACTTCCCAGAGAAATCCAAGCCGCATCTGCTGTTTAGGTGGGCTGACCAAATCGCCCATCACCCTGCAGTGTTGGATGCGGTTGAGGACCTGATCGGGCCAGATATCCTACTTTATCACATCACTCTGTGGACCAAAGAAGCCGGCGCGCCTGCCTATGTTCTCTGGCACCAGGACGGCGCTTATTTCTTCTTAGACCCAGCAGAGCAAGTCACAGCCTGGGTCGCCTTATCTGATGCACCGGTTGAATCCGGCTGCATGCATGTATTGCCCGACACGCACCAATCCGAATGGCTGGAGCATTTCGATGACTTGAGCCCCGGCAATATGATCAAACGCGGCCAGGACATTCGCGGGCTTGATGACAAGACTGGCGCTCCGATGCCGCTTAAGGCTGGCGAGATGTCGCTTCATCACACAAAGCTCATCCATTCCAGCGGCGTCAACAATTATCACGACCGTCGCATTGGCGTTGGCTTGAGCTACATCCCGGCCCGCGTGCGCCCTCTTGGTGAACCTCAGCCAACGGCGCTGCTGGTTCGGGGGCAATGGGCGCATGATGATTTCATCAAAGAAGAACGCCTCGCTGAGCCCGAAACGCCCGCCGCCCGCGCCGCCCACACAGAAGGCGTGAAGCGCTTTCGCGCACGCCAGGACCGTGGCTCCTCAATCGCCCGCGCTGACCATTCCGCCTGAACCTAGGACGACCACACTTCCATGGCCCCAAAATCCCTTATCCATCTGGCACAGTTTCTCGTGCATGGCCCGAGCTATCACAGCCTAGGCATGTGGCGGCATCCCAAGACGGACCACACAAACTTCCGTTGGGACCGCCCGAAGCTTTATGAGCACATCGCGCAGACATGCGAACGTGGCTTGTTCGACATGGTCTTCTTCGCCGACCTCAACTACATCTCAGACTCGTTCTCTGGTACGATGGAACCCGCACTTCGCTGCGCTGCCCAGGCGCCGGAGCATGACCCAATGCCGCTACTAGCATGGCTTGGCGCAGTCACTGAGCGCATCGGCCTTGCAGCCACGTTCTCAACATCAAACCAGCATCCATTTTATGCAGCCCGCATGTGGGCGACGCTGGATCATATGACCGAAGGCCGGGCCGGATGGAACGTCGTCACATCCATCAACCGCAACCAGGCTGCCAATTACGGCAATGAACGCGCGCGGACTGACAAGCGCTATGAGCAAGCCCACGAGTTCATGGAAGTCTGCCAAAAGCTATGGGCAAGCTGGGAAGAAGGCGCGGTTGTGATGGATCAGGCAGGCGCGGTATTCGCCGACGCCTCCAAAGTTCATCGCATTGAGCATGAAGGCGCGCATTTCCGAAGCCGGGGGCCATTGAACGTCATCCCCTCTCCCCAGAACGGACCAGCCATCATGCAGGCTGGCACCTCCCCCAAGGGGCAGGATTTTGCGGCAAAATACGCGGACGCCCTATTCGCCATTCAGCCTCGCCCCGAGGACGCTAAGGCCTACCGCGACTCCATCCACGCGCACATGGCTGAGTTTGGGCGTGATCCCGCCCATTGCGCCATTCTATTCGGTGCCCAGCCCATCATCGGCGAGAGTGAAGCCCATGCGCTTGAATTGCAGGAGGAACACAACGCGCTTGTGCCGCTAGACGCTGGCAAAACCATCCTCTCCGCCCACCTGGATTACGACCTGTCCGGCATTCCAGACGACGCCTTGATGGCTGAGCGCAATGAGCCAGAACTCCACCGCATGCGCACCCGGTTCCTGAAACCTGACGGGTCCTCCATGACGTTAGCAGAGGTTGCCGCCCGCCACGGACAGTCCGTCGGGCTGCCGCAATTCGTTGGTACGGCCCTAAGCGTTGCGGACCAGATGGAAGCCTTTGTCGATCAAGCTGGCGGTGATGGATTCATGTTAAGCCCGATCCATTCCCCCGGTGCCATTGAACAGTTCGTCGACGAGATCGTGCCTGAATTTCAGCGGCGCGGCCGCTATCGCACCGAGTATGTCGGCACCACGCAGCGCGATCTGCTGCGGCAGACTTTGTAGGGCTAACGCTATGACTGAAGCGATCCGCTGCTCCATCATCCGGGGCGGCACCAGCAAAGGTGTGTATCTGAAGGAAAGTGATCTGCCGCGGGATTCTGATGCCCGTGACCGGGCCATCCTTGAGATATTTGGCTCACCAGACAAACGACAGATCAATGGGTTGGGCGGGGCTGATCCGCTGACCAGCAAAGTGTGCGTCGTCGGCCCACCGCCTGCAGACCGTTCCGACTGCCATCTGACCTACACGTTTGGCCAGGTCGAGATCGATGAGCCGTATGTGGATTACCATTCGCTCTGCGGGAACCTAACTGCAGGCGTCGGCGCATTTGCGATCTGGGAGAATATGGTCCGGGCCACCGATCCCGTTACAGAGGTGCGCATCTACAACACCAACCTGGAAAGCCTGATTATCGCCGAAGTGCCAGTCACAACAGATGGCCGCCCAATGGAAAAAGGCGACTACACTGTCCCGGGCGTTCCAGGTACTGGCGCGCAGATCACGCTGAATATGGCTGACACCGCTGGTGGCGCGACTGACCGACTACTGCCAACCGGCAATCCCATCGACCGGCTGACTATTCCAGGCTTTGGCGAGATAGAGGCCTCACTCGTGGATATCGGCAATGCACACGTGTTCATTCGTGCGCAAGATGTCGGCCTGACTGGAACTGAAACCGCCGCCGAGATAGACGCGAATACGGACCTGACAGCGCTGCTTGAACGGATACGCGGCGCTGGCGCTGTCGCCATGGGAATGCTGGATGATGCCGCTCAATCCAAGGCGCAATCACCCGCAACGCCGCTAATCGCCATGATCGGCCCACCGCAGGATTATCAAAACGTCTTAGCCGATGCTGTCGTGCCGGCAGAGACGGTCGATTTCGTCTCCCGCCTGATGTTCATGCAGCAAATGCACAAGACCTACGCTGGCACCAGCACCGTCTGCACCGGCGTTGCCAGCAAGCTCCCCGGGACAATTGTCCATGAAGCCGCACGCCCCGAAGTCCAAGCCCGTGAGGATGTTCACATCGGCCATCCCGCAGGCGTTATTGTGACCGAGGCACGCGTCGCTCTCATCGGCAATGAATACCAAGTCGAGCGCGCAACCCTTGGCCGCACAGCCCGGCGGATCATGGATGGGCAGGTCTATCTGCCGTGAATAAGCCGCCACCTGGAAGGGGCGTATCGTCGCCAGAATGCTGATATCGGGCAGAACCGCTACAAATCGCGCGTTACGCCCATTCCCAATGGGCCTGTCATGCGCTAAATCACAGGGTATCGCGTACATTTGCCCCAACGGAAACCATGACTGACCTCAGCCACATCCGTAATTTCTCCATCATCGCCCACATTGACCACGGCAAGTCGACGCTGGCCGATCGGATGATCCAAATGTGCGGCGGTCTGACAGACCGGGAGATGTCCGAGCAAGTGCTTGATTCTATGGACATCGAGCAAGAGCGCGGGATCACCATTAAGGCACAAACCGTCCAGCTCAAATATACAGCCAAAGATGGCATCGAGTATGAACTGAACCTGATCGACACCCCGGGCCATGTCGATTTCGCCTATGAGGTCAGCCGCAGCCTTTCCGCATGTGAAGGCGCGTTGCTCGTTGTCGATGCGACCCAGGGGGTTGAAGCGCAGACGTTGGCGAATGTTTATCTTGCGGTCGAGAACGATCTTGAGATTGTGCCGGTCCTGAACAAGGTCGACCTGCCCGCATCTGAGCCAGAACGAATCAAGGCACAGATTGAGGATGTGATTGGCATCGACGCATCTGACGCCCTTGAAATTTCAGCCAAAACTGGCCAGGGCGTGGACGAAGTCCTGGAAGCCATCGTAAAGCGATTACCGCCGCCCACGGGCAGCATCGAAGGCCCATTAGAGGCCCTACTGGTCGATAGCTGGTACGATCAATACCTCGGCGTTGTCACGCTTGTTCGTGTGATGAATGGCGAGATCAAACGCGGCATGCGCATGCGCATGATGGCGACAGGTGCGGCCTACGAAATTGACGAAGTCGGCGTATTCACGCCAAAGCGCACGAAGCGCCAGTCGCTTGGCCCAGGTGAGCTTGGCTATGTATCCGCACAGATTAAGGCGGTGGCAGATTGTCAGGTGGGCGATACGCTGACTGATGATCGTAAGCCAACGGATAAGCCGCTTGCCGGATTCAAGCCAAACATGCCCGTCGTATTCTGCGGCTTGTTCCCAGCTGATGCTGCGGACTTTGAGCAGTTGCGCGAGAGCCTGGCGAAACTCCGCCTGAACGACGCCAGCTTTGAATTTGAGACAGAATCTTCTGCGGCTCTCGGCTTTGGCTTCCGCTGTGGGTTCCTTGGCCTACTGCACTTGGAAATCATCCAAGAACGGCTGGACCGTGAGTTTGATCTTGATCTGATCGCTACCAGCCCAAGCGTCGTCTACCGCCTGCACATGGTAAAAGGCGGCATCATGGAGATGCATAATCCGGCGGACATGCCAGATGTTATGCAGATCGCTAAAATCGAAGAGCCCTGGATCAACGCCACGATCATGCTGCCGGACGAGCATCTGGGCGGCGTCATCAAGCTTTGTGAAGACCGGCGCGGCATCCAGAAAGAACTCACATATGTCGGTGAGCGCGCGATGCTGATCTACCGCTTGCCGCTGAATGAGGTCGTGTTTGATTTCTACGACCGCCTAAAATCCATCAGCCGCGGTTATGCCTCATTCGACTACCAGATCTGTCTCTTATACACATCTCCGAGCCCACGAGACCTCTCTACATCTCG
>CAJXVF010000215.1 GCA_913060845.1 uncultured Alphaproteobacteria bacterium
TCTACACCTCTCTATTCGTCGGCAGCGTCAGATGTGTATAAGAGACAGCAACACTCGCATCCGGATTGTGCCTTCAGGCACCAGCATCGGCCGTATTCTGCCGCTGGCCCAACGGAAAGCGGATTACGCATTCCTTGCATCCGGCACCTATTTCGCATCCGAAGGCACGTTTGACTTTGCGACGCCAAACTGGGGCCCGCAGAACTTACGCTGCGTTATGTCTCCGCCAGCTGGCACAGGCATTGTCATGCTTGGCAATTCAAAGTTCAGCGCCGCTGAAGGCATCAAAGGCATTCGTCTTGGCTACGTGAAGGGCAATCCTTCGGTTAACGTAAAAACAGACGGCATTGCTGCATTCGCTGGCCTCAAGGAAGGCGAGTGGGAGCGGGTTTGGCATGGCGGCTACGGCGTCATGAAGACCTCTGTATTGACGGGCAAGATCGACGGCTTCCTGGCTGCGCCGACATCCGGCTTCTCCAAGGAAATCGAAGCATCGCCGAACGGTATTAGCTGGCTGCAGTTTAATCCGGACCTCAAAGACAACTGGGAGCGGATGCAAAAGATTGCGCCCATGTACGGTTCCATGAAGCTGGAGTCCGGCGCTGGCATCACGCCAGAAAAGCCCAGCAACACGCTGTCCTTCCGCTATCCGATGATGGTGACTTACGCAGACCGCAATGCTGAAGAAGTGCGCACCATGGTTCAGGCCATGGATGAGCTCTATCCGAAATACAAGGATGTCTCTTATGCGGCACGGGCCTGGGCAATTGACCAGTCCTCCACAACACCATGTGAGGCTGCATTCCATCCGTCCGCTGTCGCTTACTTCAAAGAAAAAGGCCATTGGGATGCGGATCGTCAAGCTTGGCAGGATGCACGCTTAGCTCGGCACGAGGCAGTTATCGACGCCTGGGACGACGCGCAGGATTCCTACAATGGAATGCGGGCTGACGAGCGTGCCAAAGGCAACAAGATCAAAGCCGGCGATGGCTGGGAAGAATGGTGGACAAAGGTCCGCGCGGAAAAGGGCCTGGACTGATCTAATCGTCCGATAGCTCAATGACTACGACGCTGCTTTTGGGGCGGTCGCGGCTCGCGTGGCCCGGCCGCCTCATTTCTTTGCAGCAATTGATTACTGGCGCTTAGGCGCTTGCCTGAATTGGATTGAAGCATGGCTCAGGATCCCAAGCCGTTCGCAGATGCGCCGCCCGTCGAGCTGGATGAAAAATTCCAGGACAATACGGATAAGCGGCTCAAAGGCGTCGTCTATTGGCTGACGATGATTTATGGCGCGTTTGGTATATCTATCGCCATCAATCAGACCTTCAACATCGGCCCGTTCGGCTTCGTATTGCTGGATAATTCCTACTATTACATCTTGATCGCCATCTTTCTTTCACTCGCTTTTTTGATTTTTCCAGCCGTTAAACGCCATAGCGAATACGTGCCATTTTATGATTGGATAATGTTTGCGCTCACCAATTTTGCTGGGTTTTACTTGGCCTATCATGGCGGCGAAATGGTGGAGCGGGGCTGGGACACGGTGGCACCTATGGAGCCAACCATCGTCGCCGCCCTAATGTGTTTCCTGGCGCTGGAAGGCGTTCGGCGCGCGGGCGGGATCATTCTGTTTGGTGTCTGCATCGTTTTCTTCCTATTTCCGCTTTGGACAGAACATGCACCAGGTTTCCTTTGGGGCATCGGAAAAACACCACCGGAATTGGTGCGCTCCTATGCGATGGGCTTTGAGAGCATTGTCGGCGTACCGATGCGCGTTGCGGGCAATATCCTGATTGGTTTCTTGATCTTCGGCGCAGCCTTGGTTGTGACGGGCGGCGGGGAGTTCTTCATGAACTTTGCCGCCGCACTTCTGGGCAAAAGCCGTGGCGGGCCAGCAAAGGTCGCGATTGTCGCCAGTGGTTTCTTTGGCTCGCTATCTGGTTCCGTTATCTCGAATGTCGTGACGACCGGCCAACTGACGATCCCAACCATGAAACGAGCCGGGTATCCTGCTGCCTATGCGGGAGCGGTAGAAGCCTGTGCCTCAACCGGCGGTACATTGATGCCCCCCGTCATGGGCGCTGTGGCGTTCCTAATGGCGGAATTCCTGAATATTCCCTATGCGGATATCGTTATCGCCGCCGCCGTGCCGTCGCTGTTGTTCTACGCCGCGCTGTTGTTACAGGTGGACGGATACGCAGCCGTAAACGGCTTGAAAGGCCAGCCAGCGGAAGAAATTCCAGACTTCATGGAGACGATTAAAGGCGGCTGGTTCTATATCTTCAGCCTGGGCCTGCTGGTCTATCTTCTGGTGTTTGCACGGTTGGAGCTCTATGCGCCCTATTACGCGACAGTGGCGCTATTGGTCTCTGTGTTCCTATTCCGGCGGCATAATCGCTTTAACTGGACGCAGTTCAAAGCGCTGATCATCGAGTCCACCAAAACTATCGCCAACATCATCGCGATTTTGGCGGGCATCGGCGTGATCGTTGGCTCGCTGGCCTTCACCGGCGTTGGTGGCGCATTCAGCCGGGAGCTTGTTGGCATCGCGCAGGGCAGCCTGTGGCTGTTGCTGGTCATGGGCGCGCTGACCAGTTTCTTGCTGGGAATGGGCGTTACGGTTAGCGCCTGCTACATTTTCCTTGCCATCGTTATGGGCCCAGCGCTGATTGAATTCGGGCTAGATCCTGTCGCCAGCCATCTCTTCATTCTCTATTGGGGTATGCTTTCCTACATCACGCCGCCGGTTGCGTTGGCCGCTGTGGCATCATCGGTGATCGCGCAGTCCAACCAGATGGAGACGGCATTCAAGGCGATGCGGCTTGGCTCCATTACGTTCGTGCTGCCATTCATTATGGTGTTGACGCCAGCCCTTATCCTTCGGGGTGACCCATTTGATGTTGTGGTTACGATTACGGCGTGCTCCATCGCCGTTGTGCTGCTGGCAGGCGGGTTTGAAGGTTATCTTTACGGCATCGGCCCAGTGGGCATCCCAATCCGGGCGCTGCTGTTCGCGGGGGCGGCTGGTTTCCTCTATCCGAGCTACACCAGCTACGCGATCACGGCCGCTGCAACAGTCGGTGCGTATACTGTGATCTATATGACGCAAAAGGGAAAACGATCTGCCGTTGGATAGGCGCGGGTAGGTTGGTTAGGCGGCTAGTTGGTCCGCCAGGATTGCGTCTAGTGGCCCAGTTAACAAGTGTTCTGCCATTGAAGCAGCGCGTTCAGAGCCAATAATTGGGTTGGCGTATCGATTGAACTTGGTGGAAACCTCGGCATTAGTGAGTGGCTGATCCAGGTCACCAGCGACTGAATCCACACTGTGAACAGATGAGCCCACCGCCGTTTCCACAGTCAGCGTCGCCCGACGGAGACCAGATTCTGTAGCAGCTTTGTCTGGCGATACTTCAAGCATCTCCTCAAGCCTGAGCGTCGTGGGATCTGCCATGGCCACAGCCGTATACGCTTCAGGCCCAAGGTCCCCCTGCACAAGAGCCGTGGCGAGGCCATAGCTTAGGCTGAATTGCGCCTGGATCGCGGTCTTTGGCTGTCGGTTGCCGCAATAGGTCATGGCTTCTTCGTAGACGGCAAGTTTGAGCGCCTTGATGTCCGAAACCGGCGTTTCAGGGTTGGTTTTTCGCCAGTCCAACGCTGCCTGCGCGCCATAATGGACATGGCGAACGGCAGCGAAGGGTTTCAGATAGCCTTGCAGAATCAGCCATTCGCCCGGCGGCGCTTTGAAGTGCTCATCCCCGCCGCCAAGCGCCAGTTCTTGATATCCATCGGCACCGCCTTTAGGCGTCGTCACGCCAGCTTGGACCGCGAGTGCGGAAGCAATCCCGCGCATTGCTGCTTCGCCGACATAGGCATTCCGCACCGTCGCCCCTTGCGCCACAGGCAAGTACAAGCTGAACGGTAGATGGGTCGCAGCACCTTCGACTGCAGCCAACATCCCGGCTTCCGAAAGCCCGAACAACCTTGCAGCGGCGGCAACGGCACCAAACGTGCCCCAGGTGCCATCCACATGCATGCCAGGACGGATGCGCAGACGTTCGCCCATTCTCCCCGCAAGCTCAAAGCCAGTTGTCAGCGCTACCAGCGTATCGCCAAGTGTGCGCCTTCCTGCCAGTGCCAAGGGCAATGTCGCGGCGAAGGCATGGAGGCCCGGGCGGCCATGGGCGCGGGCAAGGCCTTCGCAGGCTTCATCCCAGCACGCAGCAATGCCAGCGATATAGGCGGCGCTTAGGGTCGTCAGGTTTGCATCCGAGCCTGGCAATCGAACCCTGCCTTCATCCAGCGCGGCAAGGGACCGAGCCAAGTTCGCAGGTTCAGGCTTTGCGAGGCCAGCAATCATGCAGCCGACGGTGTCCAGCAAAAGGCGGCGTGCTTGGCTTTCGACGCCGGGGGCAGCCAGTGGATCGGCCTCATGCAGCCATTCCATTGTTGCGTTGAGTGTCGTCATCGTCTGGGGCTCCTTTGCTGATCCACGCCCCTGATGCATTGACCAGCAGGGCGCTGGCTCGCACCATACGGTTCCGAATTGAGCATCGGCAACGGATGGTTTCACGCCCCATTGCAATGCGAGCAACTGCAAGGCGATATCATGAGCGACCACGGCCATCCGCCCTTGGCTAATATGAATGGTGAAATCGTGCTGTTCGGCGATGCCAAGATTTCGATTATGGCGCCGGGCCTGACTTTCGCCGTATTGGCGTTCGAAGGCCTCCGCGCATACTGGAATGATGATGAGCAACAGCTTTTCGTGTTCCGCGCGCCGGAGCATATGGACCGGCTGGGTTTCACCAATGCGGTCGTCGAAATCGAAGGCTGCCCTGACGCTGAGAAGCTGACGACGGAGATGCTAGAACTCGCCCGAGCCTGTGAGTTTCGCCAAGATATCTACATCCGCATGCAAACTTACGTAGACGAATGGGGTGCTATGGCCGCAACGGGGCCAGCCGGATATTCCATTATCTGCCGGGCGCGGGGCCGCGTCGAAGCATTCCATGAGGGCCGACATTTTGGCGTTAGTTCCTGGCGCCGGAATGAGGATGACGCGAGCCCGCCGCGCATCAAAGCCTCTGCCAACTACTTGAACAGCCGCCTTGCCGGGTTGGAAGCCAAGCGGAACGGCTATGACGCTGCCGTCATCCTAAACCGCGACGGTTCTGTCAGCGAAGGTCCTGGCGGCTGCATATTCGTGATGCGCGACGGCCAGTTCATTACGCCGCCAGTCACAGCTGGCATCTTAGAAAGTGTCACGCGCCGCACACTTATTGAGATTGCAGGTGATGTGGGCTTGGAAGTGATCCAGCGAGATATTGGCCGGACGGAATTGTATCTGGCGGAGGAAGCGTTCTATTGCGGAACCGGCCAGGAATTGGTGCCGATCCTTAGCTTTGAACGGAAACCTGTGGGCGACGGCCAGCCCGGCCTCGCGACACGTAAGCTGCAAGATCATTACGATGCCT
>CAJXVF010000216.1 GCA_913060845.1 uncultured Alphaproteobacteria bacterium
CGAGATGTAGAGAGGTCTCGTGGGCTCGGAGATGTGTATAAGAGACAGGTTGCATGCGCGGGTTAATCAATTGATCGGCCTGCAGGAGCGTGAGCAGGTCCTCCGCCAACAGATGCAGTCCATGATGGGCGCGCCCAAGGCCGAGATGCCGGCTGCTTTGCTAGAAGATAACTCCGAATTAGCCGTCCGCGCCCAAGCGTCAGAAGCACGGTATGAGCGGCTTAAAGGTGCAATGGCGTTGCTGATAACAGCGATTGAACGCCAAAACGGTGCCAGTAACGCTGTCAGCCCGGATGCAGAAACGCCAGGCTAACCATCCGCCAGCGCCAGCACGGTTTCTAAGCGGTCAGCTTCTTCAATCGGCTTATCCCAGCGGATCCGTTTGATCCTTGGAAACCGCAGCGCCACGCCAGACTTATGCCGGGTTGAACGCTGCGCCGCATCAAATGCGACCTCGAACGTCAGGCCGGGTGCTACCTGACGCACAGGTCCGAAGCGGTCCGTTGTATTGGCACGAACCCACTTATCAAGCGCCGCCAGTTCCTTATCGGTGAACCCAGAATAGGCTTTGCCGACGGGAACCAACGCGTCCTCCTCCGTCCAGGCGCCGAAGGTATAGTCGGAGAAATAGGATGAGCGGCGACCATGGCCACGCTGCGCATACATCACGACCAAATCCAGGGTCAGCGGCGCGCGCTTCCATTTAAACCAGGGTCCCTGCGGGCGCCCCGCTGTGTAGGGTGCTGCGCCCAGCTTCAGCATAAGACCCTCAATGCCGTCCGCCCTAGCGCCCGCACGTATTTCCGTTAGCTCCGCCCAGCTCGCGAAGGGCACAAGCGGCGAGATATCAAAGACCTCTGGTGCCGTCTTTCCCCATGCTTCCAGCCGGATTCGCCGCACGTCAAAAGACCCGCCTCGAACATCCTCATCGCCGTCGAACAACATGTCATAGGCGCGGATCATACCGGGTGAAGACTGCTGTAACTTCACGGAGGGTCGCTTACGCCCCAGCCGCTTTTGTAGAGCGCTAAAAGCTGCAACCGGTACCAAACCGTCAATGCCTGGCTCGCCCTCACCGCGCACGAGGAGTTCGCCATCAATCACACCGTTGAAATCAAAGCCGGCGACGACGTCTGGGAAGCTGCCGCTGATATCGTCACCCGTGCGCGTATATAGCCGCTGTTCGCCGCTGCGGGAGACTGCTTGCACGCGCACCCCATCCCACTTCCATTCCGCACGATATGCTGATGGGTCGAGCTTATCGATCGCCGCTTCATCCAACGGGTTGGCCAACATAACTGGTCGGAACCCAGCACCCGCACCTGGGTCCGGCATTGACCCCTTGCCTTCAAGCCAATCGAAAAGCGTTGGATAGGGCGGTTCTAGCCCATGCCAAATTTCCTCAATCTCCGCCGCTTCTTTATCGAATGCCTCTGCAAGTGCGACCTTGGCTAAGCGCGCGGACACACCGACCCGCAACCCACCTGTCGCTAGCTTCAACAACGCCCACCGGCCATCGGCATCCAGCACATCCAACCAAGCCTCAAGCAGCTTTGGCACCTCAGCACGAGAGGCTGCGGATAATTCATCAACAACGGCATCAATTGTTGGCGGCGGCGCATTACGAGGACGCTCTGGCCAGATCAACGCAACGGTTTCCGCTAGGTCTCCAACATAATCGTAGGACATCGCGAATAGTTCTGGATCAACCCGTTCTGCGACCAGGCCACGGATCACGGCAGATTTTGCGCCGGTAAATGACAGCGCGCCGGTGAGCGCCGCCAGGGCGTATCCCCGCGCAGGATCAGGCGTCGTGCGCAGGTAATCACCGATCAGGCGGAGTTTGGCATTCCGTGATGGCGTGAACGCGAGCGCATCCAGCAGGCTGGCGAATACTTGCATCGTCGAATCAGGCCGCCTCTTCCTCACGCCCCGCTAAGCGGAGCGGACGGGCGCGTTGACCGGCAGCGATGAGGGCATGGGCCAGTGCGTCTTCCCGGCCATGTGTGATCCACACTTCTTCAGCGCCCGTTTCCTTGCACGTCATAAGCAGTTCATCCCAATCCGCATGGTCTGAAATAACCAGCGGTAGTTCGGCCCCACGTTGCCGCGCGCGAGCACGGACGCGCATCCACCCAGATGCAACGGCGGTGCGCGGGTTCTGGAAGCGCCTGGACCACTTATCTTGAATAGCGGACGGCGGGGCAAAGATTAGCGCTGTAGCCAGTTCAGCCTTGTCAGTTCCAGCTACGGGACGGACATCACCGAAATCAAACCCAAAACCCTGATAAAGTTCCGTCAGCTTAATCAGCGCGCCATGGAGAAATATCGGCTCTTCAAACCCGGCCTCTCGCACCAGCGACAGCATCCGCTGACACTTGCCCAGGCCATAGACACCGAGTACGTGGGCTTGCTCTGGAAATTGGGCAATGGATGTTAGTAGCTTCTGCACCTCCTGCTCCGCCGGTGGGTGGCGAAAGACGGGCAGTGCAAATGTGGCTTCGGTGATGAAGAGGTCACATTTGATGACCTCAAATGCTGCCGCCGTCGGGTCTGGCCTTCGTTTGTAGTCTCCAGAAACCACAATCCGCTCGCCGCCATATTCCAGTGCGACTTGGGCGCTGCCTAACACATGCCCGGCGGGTGCCAGCCAGATATTAACACCGCCAATCGTGATTCGTTCGCCATAAGCCAAACCCTGCGTTTCAGGTGTATCTGCAGGATAGCGAACCCCCATGATCGCGAGGGTCTCCGGCGTCGCCAGAACCTTACCGTGGCCTGGGCGCGCATGGTCTGCATGGCCATGGGTGATGATGGCGTTGGGAACGCCACGGCCAGGGTCAATGTAAATATCAGCCGGGGCGCAATAGAGGCCGCCCGGGCGAAGTTCTAGCCAGCCGAATTTCTGGTCCGCCCGCGCCAATGCTTAGCGGGACATCAACACGGACATTTCCGCATACTGCAGAATATGAATGGTTGGCCCGCCAAAGATCGTCTGGCGCAACCGGCTCCGGGTATAACCGCCCTTAACCAGCAAATCGCAATTGAGCTTCGAAGCTTCTTCGAGAATTGCAGCACCAGCAGGTCGTCCAGCCGCCTTAACCTTCAGAACATTTGGATTTACGCCGGTCGCTCGTAGATAGCGCGCTGCCGATTCTGCATCTGGTCCGGGCGTCATCCCATTATCGACCTCAAGCAGGGTTACCTCTTTGCAATTATGCAAGAACGGCCGGGCGCAGGCGAGTGAACGCGCGGTTTCTGCGCCGCCATTCCAGGCAATCATAATCCTGTCGCCAACACTTGTCGGCGGCGTCGGCGGAGCGACCAACAGATAGCGACCACTGTCGAAAAGTGCGGCTTCAATCAGACCCATAGATGGGGAATCGCTTGCTTGGGCCGGGCGCGACAGCGCCACGAGATCAAACAGCCGCGCATATGCACCAATGTCCAAATCCGCCGTGCGCAATTCCGCCCAACGACATTCGGCATTCGGGAACGCGCCCATGGAACCTTCGAAAGCATCACGGACCCGTTGGCTACGAGTAGCCTCCTCGTTCTCAAGGTTACGGATCAGCGCTGGTGTGGCAGCACCGGTTTCATCAGCGGCAAGCATAACGCTCGGTTCAGCGCGCACGTGCAGGCCTTCGATCACAGAAACTTCGATGCGCATCGCAACATGTTGCAGCATTGCCGAGATACTCGGCACACCGGTTTCAGTGACTGGCGCTAAGATCGCATACATGGGTCGTCCTCCCCTATCGGAGCCTTATTGAACCTGCTTATCAGAGTGTACACGCATAGCAGGCATGCGCCATATGCAGAGCTCAGTGGCCTGGCCGCCATTCGGTGTCCTGGTCAAGCGGGTAAACCGGCCTTGGCAGATGTTTGAAATCAAAGCGTTCCAACATTGGATTGGTCAGGCCGCGTGCATCGGCTTCGATGATCTGGTCTGGTTCAAAGAAGATATCAAACCCAGCACGGAAGTGGCCTCTGGATTTCAGGAAAACTGTTTGGAATGCCCCTGGTTCCAAGCCGAAAGCCTCGAAGAAAGCTGGGTCCGCCGCTTGAATGCGACGGCTCGCTAGAACAATTGCGAGACCACCAACTTGGATTGCAGCCGCTTTACCAAGATTGATTGTACGACCAGCCATGATGCCTCGCCGCCCTACAATAAACCCGTCCGACAACGCCAAGACCTTGGCCTCAACGGCACATTCCGTTGCATCTGCCCTGGTGGACCCCCTATTCAGCGTCAGCGAAACCTCTGCGCCCGCACCTGCTGCGTGGCATATTTCTGCTGCGGCGGCATCTACGAACAGGCCGAGTAACGCACGGTCTACTTTCGCCGCTAACAGGCCTTTCAGCAGATCCGTTGTGTTCCCTCGCCCACCACCGCCTGGATTATCCGCCACATCGGCGAAGCAAACCGGACGGGCCTGAGTATCCGCCCCAGCGGCTTTCGCCATCGCGACGACTTCATCCAGCGGCGTCAGCAAAACTTGATAGCAGGCTCGGTCCGCCCAGGCGCGCTGGGCAATGTCCTGTGCTAAGCCTTCGGCAATTGCAGCCGTGCGTCCGTATGTGAGGATCGCGAGGCCATTTTCTGGCGTATCGCTCCATGCAAACCCGCCGACGATTGAAACAATTGGCAAGTCGTCTGAGACCTGCGTCTGACCATAGGTGATCAAATCAGCATAGGGCCCCGCCGCTGTCAGCAGACGCACGCTCGGCGCAACGATGGGCATGCGGATAAAGCATTTGGCAAGCTGCTCGCCACCGAGCAATTTGCGAATAACGCGCGCCGCTTCGGCTGCGCGCTCACGTTGATCCACGTGGGGGTTGGTACGATAAGCGATGATGGCGTTAGTCGCTTCCACCATGCGATCTGAAATATTGGCGTGTAGGTCAATTGTGGCGACAACCGGCGCGTCTGGCCCCACGATTTCTCGCGCCATAGCGTAATAAGCGCCATCCGGGTCCGTACTTTCTGTCGTCGTCATCGCGCCATGGTTTGACAGATAAACTGCGTCCACCGGTCCAGCGGCGCGCAGCAGTTCCGCCATACGCGCAAGCGTCCGTTCAAAGAAGGCATGGTCTGCTGGCCCGCCCGGCTCAACGCCAGTGACCAAGATTGGAACAGGCTCCCAGTCGCCACCCGCATTCATTTCTTCGACGAAACCCGGAATTTCTGCTGGCGTCATCGGCGCGGGCTTCGCAGCTTCTTCCAAGATCGCCTGGCTTTCCAGGTAACAGGAGGCCCTGAAGTCCGCCTCAGTAGAGACTGGCGCAAAGACGTTGGCTTCAAGATGTAATCCAAGAATCGCAACACGGGGACAATTTGACATCGGGCTTCCTGGCTTATCGCTAGAATGGAATGGAGCCAGTACACTCGCTGTCGAACTGGCAAGGCGCAAGTGGCGAGGATATGGACTGTCTCTTATACACATCTCCGAGCCCACGAGACCTCTCTAC
>CAJXVF010000217.1 GCA_913060845.1 uncultured Alphaproteobacteria bacterium
CGGCGGCTGGCAAGACATTGTTATATATGATGGACTTTTGAATCAGACTCTAAGATCACAATGGCTTAAGTTCATATGGTTCGCAAGAGGTAAACAGGTAAACTAAGATGTAATGGTTTTCAAAAACTGCCTATTTTTCAGGCGGATAAATGATCTCTTGCGGGATCGGTCTTGGAGGAATGCAATGAAATTAGGACTTTCCATCGGTTATTCAGGCGCTGAGATGAACTTGCCGGTCGAGCGCGTGCAGCGGGCGGAAGCGCTTGGGTATGACTGCGTTTGGACGGCGGAGGCCTATGGCTCTGATGCGGTGACGCCATTGGCGTTTCTGGCAGGGCAGACGAGTCGCATAAAATTGGGCACTGCGATCATGCAGTTAGCAGCAAGAACGCCCGCGAATGCCGCCATGTCTGCCGCGACCGTCGATGCGATGGCTGGTGGTGGTCGATTTATCGCTGGTTTGGGCGTTTCTGGCCCGCAGATCGTGGAAGGCTGGTATGGCCAACCCTGGGGGCGGCCCTATTACCGCCTGAAAGACTATGTGGAAATCATGCGGAAGATTTTCCGGCGTGAAGGCCCGGTCAGTCACGAGGGCCGCGAAATTAGCCTCCCCTATGAGGGTGAGGGTGCTGCTGGCGTTGGCAAACCGTTGCAGTCAATCCTGCATATGAACCCGGATATCCCAATCTTTATTGGTGCGGGGAACGCGGCCACTGTCCGTTTGACAGCAGAGCTATGTGACGGCTGGTTGCCGCTTGGCCTCACCCCTGCTGCAGTTCAGGAATATATGCCCTGGGTGGAAGAAGGCTTTGCCAGGGCGCAGGCGAAGGGCGTGGACAAGGGCTTCCACAATTTTGAGATCGTGGCGTCAGCCCATGTGGAGATTGATCAGGATGTGCAGGGTGCGCTGGATCGGCTGAAACCTGAAGTCGCGCTGTATGTCGGCGGCATGGGACACAAGAATAAGAATTTCCATAAGGAAATGATGGTCCGCCGCGGCTTTGGCGATGCCGCTGACCGCATTCAGGAGCTTTTCCTGGCGGGTCACAAAAAAGAGGCCACAGCAGCCGTGCCAGACGAATGGGTGGATGAGAAGTCTCTGGTCGGCCCAGCGTCCCGCATCAAGGCGCGGTACAAGCGTTGGGAAGACATCGGCCTGGCTTCGTTGACTGTCCGCACGAAGCAGGACGAGGCCGTTGAAGTGATGGCTGAAGCCGCGCGGCTCAATCAGCCGCGATAGGCGCTTTAAGCGGCGCTGCAGCCTTGGTTCTTCACGGGATCAACGCTTGTAGCGTCGCCTTCAAGCTCTTCGACGCGGGTGCGGAGTGCTTCCAGCTCTTCCTGCATCGCCGTGAGACTGCGCGCGACAGGGTCTGCCATGCCTGCTGCAACGCCGTAAGCTGCGAAATCCGCAGGTTCTAGGGTCGGTTCAGCCCGCTTCACGATTTTCGCAGGAATGCCGACTACGGTGACAGCAGGCGGCACTGCGTTCACGACGACAGCGTTCGCGCCGACCCGCGCACCCGCACCCACAGTGAACGGCCCCAGGATTTGCGCGCCAGATCCAACGATCACGCAGTCTTCAAGTGTTGGATGCCGCTTACCTTGGTCGAGCGCTGTACCACCGAGCGTCACGCCCTGATACAGCGTTACATCGTCGCCAACCTCCGCCGTCTCGCCAATCACGACGCCCATGCCGTGATCAATGAACAGGCGTTTGCCAATTGTGGCGCCGGGATGAATTTCGATGCCGCTCATCATCCGCCCAAGATGGGAGACAAAGCGGCCAAGCGTGAACCGGCGCTTCCGCCAAAGCCAGTTTGCGGCGCGATAGAATGTCAGCGCATGAAACCCTGGATATGAGAGCACCACATCCCATCGGTTCCTGAGGGCAGGATCGCGGGCGACATAGGAGTCGATTTCTTCGATCAGGCCTTTGAACATCTTGCTCACTCCAGCGCCGTCAGGATACTTTAGGGCGCAGTGAAATACGTGTTGTTCTAATATGGGTTTCGCCCCATAAAAGGAATAGAGGAAAAATACGGTTTATCTTTGCGTTTTATGCAAAAATGCTCGGCATAGTCCGCACGATCAGGTCGCCGGGTCAAGGATTTAGGAGGGCTTAGGCTCATGGAATTCCGGCGGAACTTTATCGATGCGATTGGCAACACGCCCCTGGTCCGATTGACGGCGGCGAGTGAGGTCACAGGCTGTGAAATTCTAGGCAAGTGCGAATTCATGAACCCAGGCGGGTCCGTGAAGGACCGGGCTGCGCTGGCCATTGTTCAGGACGCCGAGACAAAGGGCTTGCTGAAGCCCGGTGGTGTGATCGTTGAAGGGACTGCGGGCAATACCGGAATCGGCCTGGCGTTGGTCGGCAATGCGCGCGGATATAAAACCGTCATCGTTATCCCTGAGACTCAGAGCCAAGAAAAGAAAGACATGCTGATCTTGGCCGGTGCGGAACTCGTGCAAGTGCCTGCGGCTCCCTATAAGGACCCGAATAACTACATCCATGTCTCGCAACGCCTTGCCGAAGAACGCGCGAAGTCTGAGCCGAATGGCGCCATTTGGGCCAATCAATTCGATAACGTTGCTAACCGCGAAGGCCATATACGCACCACGGCGGAAGAAATTTGGGCGCAGACGGATGGGAAGGTCGATGGGTTCATTTGTGCTGTCGGCACTGGCGGCACCTTGGCCGGTACGGGCATGGGCCTGAAGGCGAAGAATTCGAATATCGCTATTGGCATCGCTGATCCGCCGGGGGCCGCTCTCTATGAATTCTACAAGAATGGCGCGCTAAAATCGGAAGGGTCTTCTATCACAGAAGGTATTGGCCAGGGCCGGATTACAGACAATCTGGTAGACGCGCCAATCGATCACGCCTTCCAAATTTCAGATGAAGAGAGCCTGCAGATTGCGTTTGACCTGCTACAGCATGAAGGCTTCTGCCTGGGCGGGTCATCTGGGGTGAATGTGGCTGGTGCAATCCGGCTAGCTAAGGAGCTGGGGCCCGGAAAAACTATCGTCACGATCCTTTGCGATGGCGGCGCACGATATATGAGCAAGATGTTCAACCCAGAATTCCTGCGCGGAAAAGGCCTGCCAACACCGTCTTGGATGGACTGATCAGGCTTTAGCTGGCTTGGTAAGCAGAATCCGAAGCGCCCGTGCCGCTGAATGACCCCGGATTTCAACCTCGCCAGCGCTGACGAACCCATCCAGTAAGACCTCTGCCCGTTCAGAGTTTTCTGAGCGGGCTTGGTCTGCCGTCTCTTCACTTATGACGACAGCAGCGTCCAGGGTGCGCGTCACCTGTTCCAAGCGGGCGGCGAGGTTGACAGCATCGCCAATGGTCGCGAATTCCAGCCGCCGTTCTGAACCAATATCGCCGGACACGACGGGGCCGTAGTGAACGCCGACGGCAATCCGGACAGGATCAAACCCGGCTTTGGCCCGGCTGACGTTCCAGGCGTCCTGTTCAGCGATGATTGCGCGTGCGGCGGCGATGGCTCGGCTAGCGTCATCTGGCCCAGAACGAGGCGTGCCAAATGTCGCCATCAGGCCGTCGCCCATATATTTGTCGAGGGTGCCATCATTCTCAAAGATCGCACGCTCCAAGCGCATGTGTAGGGCGCGGAGAAAGCCGATGACCCGTTCTGGCGGTTCGTTCTCCGCCGCTTTGGTGAAGCCGACAACGTCCGCGAACAGCACGGCGGCGTTTTGGGATGTAATTACGTCAAAAGGCGTGTCCTGGTTCGCCAGATCTTCAGCCATGGAGGGAGCGAAATAACGGGCGAGATTGGCGCGCTCGCGCGTGGCGCTAATCTCTGCACGCACTATCCTGCGGGCGCGGTGCGCAACGGTCGCCAGGATGACGGTGACGATGCCGACGACCACAATCGTCTCAAATAGTTTCTCAATGTCGACGAAATATGGATTGGCCGTAAGCGTGACAAAGGTCTCACCGTTGACGGGGGAGCCAGTATCGAAAATCGTGAAGGCGTTAGGGCGCGTGGCGAGATAATAGAACGCCCCAGTCCAGGATATGGCAGCGCATAATCCGCCCCACAATACGCGTCGCGCATCATAGCACCCAGCAACGGACGCTAGCAGGATAAACAGATACACACCGCGCCCTTCAGACGCGACTTGGCCTGGCGGCTTAATGGCGTCATTCACCGGATTATCCAGAACTAATGTAGCGGCCATCAAGAGAAAATCAGCGAGGATCAGGCCATAGAGTGCCCAATGCTGCTCTTGCTTTCCTGCAAGATATTGGCCGTAGCCGATGGCGATGTATCCGGCGAAAAACGGTAGATAGAATGTGGTTGCATAGGATCCAACCAGCGTCGTAATGCAGATCAAAATCACGCCAAGTGCAGCGACCCGGAGCCAGAGCCCAATCCATAGTGCTCGGACGTCTGCCGCGTGAAACGTCGCTCGTGCGCGACGGCCAGAGCGGTTCATGCTTTTGGGCCTGGCTAGCCTTTCATTTGCGGCACTGTCAGCAACTAATGCGGCGACTTGAGCCATGATCCGCTCTCCTTCATGCTGGCTGCAGCCGGTATAAACACGATGATCTTTGTTAGATAGGTGGGCGCTATGGCGAATGAACCGAACGCGAAAATCCGTCGCTGGGCAGATTTGATTAGTGAAGCTGAAATGCAGGCCTATGCCAAAGCCAAGTTCGGCGAGAGCATTGGTTTGGGTGAGAATGTGGCTTTGCTGAACATCGACACCACCAACAATTTCGTCGATCCAGCCTACGATATGTGTGCGGAGCGGGATGACGGCTTGGTCGCCAATTTCGTGCGGATCACGGAGGCGTTCCGGCGTCTTGGTCTGCCGATCTATTACAGCCGCCGTGATGATCGAAGCCACCCGATCAAGCGTGGCGTGTGGAACTTGAAGCTCGGCACGGCGGATACCTTCCAATACACCACAGACCCCAACGCGGACGCTTGGCCGGAAGCCTATGCGCCCCGGGAAGAAGACGTCGTGGTGCTGAAGAACAAACCATCGCCATTTTTCGCAACACCGCTTGAATCCTGGTTGCGCTACCAGGGGATCGATAGTCTGGTGGTGATCGGCATTTCGACATCAGGCTGTGTGCGCGCTGGTGTGCTTGACGCTTTCAACCACAATTTCCGCGTGACCGTGGTTGAAGATTGCTGCGGCGACCGTTCGCCAACGGCTCACCGAGCCAATCTATTCGACATGGATATGAAAATGGCTGACGTAGAGCCATTGGACGTCGTGCTGGCAGAGCTAGAGTGTCGCCCAATAATATAGAGAAATGATCACATTAGAGGTGCAGTTACCTTTAATAATTTTTTGGATAATTGAACTATAAACATGGAAGTCGTTTGATATAATGATCATTCAAAAGATTTGGGGTTGGCCTAGCTAAGAGCCCGTTTTAAAAGTTGTTGAGTGATAACAGTGGGATGTGATTCCATCGGAT
>CAJXVF010000218.1 GCA_913060845.1 uncultured Alphaproteobacteria bacterium
CGAGATGTAGAGAGGTCTCGTGGGCTCGGAGATGTGTATAAGAGACAGGGATACCTTGGAATTCGGCGCGTATATCAATTGCGTTTGCCACACAGATATGGATGCAGCACGGGATATGGTGCGTGGCGGTCTGACCACGTTCGCGCGGTTTTCTGTCATGCATGGAAAGACTGTCGGCCCGCTGTCTGATGCGATGGCGGACACGATGCATAAGGTCCGTGCAGCTTATGACATGCGCAAGCACACAGAATCTGGGTCCGCTCAGGCGGCTGCGCTGACGCCAGAATTCATTGATTCCTACGCCATCGTTGGTCCACCAGAGCATTGCATTGAACGCTTCAAAGCTATTGCTGCGACAGGCGTTTCTAAGGTCGCGATGAGCGGCAATCTGCGTGGTGCCAGCACCGAAACAGGATTCCAGGCGAAAGCCTTGATGGAAAATGAAGTGCTGAAAGTCATCCAGCAGTTTTAGGAAAGGTCAGCAGATGGTGATGCGAAACCTGATGAAAGAGAAGATTGCCCGGGGTGAGCCTGCCTTTGGTGTGTCGATCATGTTTCCTTCGCCGCAGATCGTAGAAATGGTTGGCCATGCTGGCTTTGATTGGGTGCTGCTGGATTGCGAGCATGGCTCCATTGGCCCCGCTGATATTGAGTTGATGTCGATGGCTGCAGACGCTGTCGGCATCACCGCAATCGCCCGGCCCAAGAGCAATTCAAGCAGTGATATTCAGGCCGTAATGGATCGCGGCGTCAAAGGCGTGCAGGTCCCGCATATCCGCAGCAAAGCGGAGGCTGAGCGCGCCGTTGCATCAGTCAAGTTTGGACCAGAGGGCGCGCGGGGCCTTGCTGCGGGCACGCGTCCCGATCGTTGGGGGCTTGGCGGGAAGATGGCGGATTTTGTGGAATCCGCGAATGCGCAATCCTTGGTTTGCTTGCAGATTGAAGATGCCGACGCGCTGCCTCATGTGGATGATATTTTGACGGTTCCCGGCGTAGATGTGTTCTTCATCGGCCCGTCAGACCTGTCCCAGTCCATGCGCCATCCCGGCAATCCGAAGGCCGCACCCGTCGCTGCCGCCATCAGTGAAACGCTTGCTAAAATCCGGGCGGCTGGGAAAGCACCCGGCATGCCAGCGACAACGGATGCACTGGGTGCTGTCCGGGGGGCTGGATGCCTTTATATCTACACTCACTTGCCCAAGCTGTTGGGCGCTGGAACCAAGGATTATTTGGCGAAGGCTCATGGGTAATCGGTGTTTGTTTGCCCAAGCCCGTGCCAATGCCGCTTTCAACAATGCGGTACCTGCTCTAGCTTACGGCCTGCTCGTCACGTCAAAGAAGGAAGGTCCCGCAATGGCGGTTCTGGAAACCAGCATTAATCCCCGCTCCAAGGGCTTTCGCGCGAATGCCAAAGAGATGGCCGTATTGGTCGAGGACTTGCGCGACGAGGTCACCAAAGTCGCGGCTGGCGGCGGTGAGCGCTCCATGAAGCGCCACTTAGACCGGGGCAAGCTTGCGCCAAGAGAGCGCGTGCGTCGGCTGACTGATCCGGGCTCTGCGTTTCTTGAATTCTCGCAGCTCGCTGCCTGGGGCATGTATGACGACGAGGCACCGGGCGCTGGCGTCATTACCGGTATTGGCCGGGTTATGGGCCAGGAATGTGTGATTATCTGTAATGACGCGACGGTTAAAGGCGGCACCTATTACGCCATGACCGTGAAGAAGCATCTCCGCGCGCAGGAAATTGCGCTGGAGAACCATCTGCCATGCATCTATCTGGTTGATTCTGGCGGTGCCAATCTGCCGGAGCAAGATGAAGTCTTCCCGGATCGATGGCATTTTGGCCGTAGCTTCCGCAATCAGGCCATGATGTCCTCCATGGGTATCCCGCAGATTGCCTGCGTAATGGGCTCCTGCACGGCGGGCGGCGCGTATGTGCCAGCGATGTGCGATGAAAGCGTGATCGTGCGAAACCAAGGCACGATCTTCCTCGGCGGCCCGCCTCTGGTGAAGGCTGCTACGGGCGAGGTTGTTTCGGCAGAGGATTTGGGCGGTGCTGATGTGCATGCCCGCAAATCTGGTGTTGTCGATCACTACGCAGCGAATGACGATCATGCGCTTGCTATCGTCCGCCGGATTGTCGCCAATCTGAACCGGGTGAAACCGGCGGAGCTTGATACCGCACCTACGCGTGATCCGCTTTATCCGCCATCCGAACTGCACGGTGTGGTGCCGACAGACCTTCGAACGCCCTATGACCCGCGAGAGGTGATCGCGCGGCTTGTGGATGGCAGTGAATTCGACGAGTTCAAGGCGCTCTACGGCACGACCTTGGTGACAGGGTTCGCCCGGCTGTATGGCAATCCGGTCGGGATTATCGCCAATAACGGCATCCTGTTCTCGGAGAGCGCACAGAAGGGCGCGCACTTCATTGAGTTGTGCGGCCAACGCAATATTCCGCTGATTTTCCTGCAGAACATCACCGGCTTTATGGTCGGCCAGAAGTATGAAACCGGTGGCATCGCAAAGGATGGCGCCAAAATGGTGACCGCCGTTGCGACCGTCAAAGTGCCGAAACTGACCCTTATCATGGGTGGCAGCTTTGGCGCTGGGAACTACGCCATGTGCGGTCGCTCTTATGATCCCCGCTTCCTGTTCATGTGGCCGAACGCGCGTATTTCTGTAATGGGTGGCGAGCAGGCTGCGAGCGTGCTTGCCACTGTCCGCCGCGACGGTATGGAACGGCGCGGTGAGGAATGGTCTGCTGAGGATGAGGAGGCCTTCAAAGCCCCTGTCCGTGACCAATATGAGGAGCAGGGCCACCCGTATTTCGCCAGTGCGCGCATGTGGGATGACGGCGTGATCGACCCTGCCGATAGCCGCAAAGTCTTGGGCCTCGCGCTTTCCGCAGCCCTGAACGCGCCGATCGAAGAGACGCGCTTCGGCCTGTTCCGGATGTAGAGGCAGAAATCATGATCAAAAAGCTACTTATCGCGAACCGGGGCGAAATCGCCTGCCGCATCATCCGTTCCGCCAGGGCATTGGGCATCCGTACAGTCGCTGTGTATTCGGAGGCCGACGCCAATGCGATGCATGTACGTACGGCGGATTCCGCACGCCTGATTGGCCCGGCATCCGCTGCACAGAGCTATCTGGTGATTGAGAAAATCATTGCGGCGGCGAAGACGGAAGGGGCGGAAGCAATCCATCCGGGGTATGGCTTCTTGTCGGAGCGTGCCGCCTTTGCGGATGCATGTAAGGAAGCTGGCCTGATTTTCGTTGGCCCCTCTGCGGACGCCATTCGGGCGATGGGCGACAAAGCCCGCGCCAAATCGCTTATGGGCAAAGCGGGTGTGCCGTTAACGCCCGGATATCACGGTGAAGACCAGTCGGATGATCTGCTGGCGGATGAAGCCGCCAAGATTGGCTTCCCCGTATTGGTGAAAGCCTCTGCAGGTGGCGGTGGGCGTGGGATGCGCATCGTTGAAGCGGCGGAAGATCTGCAAGGTGCGATGGACGCGGCCCGGCGTGAAGCCAAGGCGGCGTTCGGCGATGATACGCTGCTCCTGGAACGCTATCTTGGTCGCCCGCGCCATGTCGAAGTGCAGGTGATGGCCGATAGCCACGGCAATGTCTTGCACTTGCACGAACGCGATTGCTCCATTCAGCGCCGCCACCAAAAAGTCATTGAGGAAGCGCCCGCGCCAAACCTAACCGATGTAACCCGCAAACAATTGACCGATGCTGCCGTCGCTGCGGCCCGCGCCATTGATTACGTCGGTGCTGGCACGTGCGAGTTCTTAGTGGACGAAGATGGCAGCCCCTATTTCATCGAAATGAACACCCGCATTCAAGTCGAGCATCCTGTGACGGAGATGATCACCGGCTTGGACCTTATCGAATTGCAGCTCCGTGTTGCTGGCGGGGAGGCGCTGCCGCTGACCCAGGATGAAGTGCAGTGCAATGGGTCTGCCATTGAAGCCAGGCTCTATGCTGAAGATCCCACACGCGGGTTCCTGCCACAAACCGGCACGCTGACGGCCTTTGACGTCCCCAGCATTCCGGGGCGGGTGCGCGTTGATACGGGCGTTCAGACCGGTGACACGATCTCTGTCCATTATGATCCAATGATCGCCAAAGTGGTCGCTTGGTCCGAAACCCGTGATCTAGCGGCGCGGGAATTGGCGTCGGCGCTGGCCGGTACGGATATTGTTGGCGTGACCACCAATATCGGTTTCCTGGCGGATACGCTGCGCCACCCAGCATTCTTGAATGTGGAATTGGATACGCACTTTATTGAGCGTCATGAGGCCGATCTGCTTGGCGGTGAGCCAGCACCATCGCCAGAGGCCATCGCTGCTGCCGTGGCACTCATGCTGGAAGAGCAGGCCGCGAGCGCCAAAGCGCTTGCCGGCGCGGATCACGCTTCGCCTTGGGCGGAGAATGATGGCTTCCGGTTGAATCAGGACCTTGCTGAGCTTTACCGCTTCCAAAGCCAGGACGATGCCGTCGATGCGACCCTGGTTTGGGCGCGCGATGGCCAGAGCCTGTCTATCGGCGATGAGGCACATTCCTTCGCATATTCCGCGCCGGTTGATGACGGCGGTGTTTGGACCATCCAGTTGAGCGACCGAACCTTCCAGGCGCGCATTGCCAGGGCGGGTGCGGATATCGTTGTCGGCGCAGATGGCCATCGCTGGCGCTTATCGCCGCTCATATTAGGTGCAGATACTGGTGCTGACGCGGGACCGGGATCACTCTCTTCGCCCATGCCCGGCAAGATCGTTCGTGTCGAAGTACAGGCGGGCGATAAGGTGAAGAAGGGCGATCCGTTGGTCGCGCTGGAAGCCATGAAGATGGAGCATGTGATCACAGCACCGGCGGATGGCGTGGTTGAAAGTGTCAATTGCGCACTTGGCGATCAGGTCGAGGAAGGCATCGCGCTGGTCGCGTTTGAGCAAGCATGACGGACCGGTTGATCATCGGTATTTCAGGCGCTTCCGGCGTTATCTATGGCGTGAGAGCGCTGGAGATGCTGGCGGACCTACCCATCGAAACCCATCTGGTGATGACCAAGGCTGCTGAAATTACGCTCGTTTACGAAACGTCGATGAAAGTGCAGCAGGTCAAAGACCTGGCGGATCATGTGCATGGTGCGGCTGATATCGCTGCCAGTATTTCATCGGGCTCGTTCAAAACGCGCGGCATGCTGGTGGCACCGTGCTCTATCCGCAGCCTTTCCGAAATCGCTTACGGGAACACCAGCCACTTGCTGACCCGTGCAGCCGATGTTGTGTTGAAAGAACGCCGCCGCCTTGTGATGCTGCTCCGCGAAACACCGCTGCATCTTGGTCATATGCGTGCGATGACAGCAGCGACAGAAGCTGGAGCCATCATCATGCCGCCAGTTCCAGCGTTTTATGCGAAGCCGAAAACGCTGGACGATATGGTGAATCATACTAT
>CAJXVF010000219.1 GCA_913060845.1 uncultured Alphaproteobacteria bacterium
CGAGATGTAGAGAGGTCTCGTGGGCTCGGAGATGTGTATAAGAGACAGGATCAAGCGGAATTTGACGGCCAAGCACTGCATCCAGAACGCTAAGTGCAGCACGGCGCGATGATCCTTGAACCTGAACCTTCGGCTGGGCTTTGCCCTTCTTGCCGCTCGGCTTGGCGGCGTTCAACCCCAGGGGCCTTGGCGTGTCGTGGTTAGGCCCATTTGCATCGCCATATCCTGTAATCGGGCGATCCGGTTCGCCATTGCTGGGTGGGTAGAGAACAAGCCATCGCGGGCGTGTTTGTGCAGTGGGTTCACAATGAACATATGCGCCGTTTGCGGGTTTGCTTCTGCGGCATGATTGTCAATCCGCTGCGCCCCTTGATCCAGGCGGTTCAGCGCGGATGCGAGCCAGAGCGGATTGCCGCAGATTTCAGAACCAATCCGATCCGCCTCATATTCTCGCGTTCGGCTAATCGCCATCTGTACGACAGCGGCGGCCATGGGCGCCAATATCATCATCAAAATCGCGCCAACCATACCGAGCGGATTGTTACGACCGCCGCCAAAGAACAGTGCAAAATTACCCAGCATGGAGATCGCGCCAGCCAAGGTGGCGGTAATGGTCATCAGCAACGTGTCGCGGTTTTTAATGTGCGCCAGCTCATGCGCCATCACGCCAGCGGTTTCTTCGTGGTTTAGTGTTTGCAGCAGGCCTGTAGTGGCAGCCACGGCAGCATTTTCTGGGTTGCGGCCCGTCGCGAAGGCGTTTGGCTGCGGGTTCTCGATCACATAGACCTTCGGCATCGGCAGATCAGCAGCTTTAGCCAAGTTTTCGACCATCTTATAGAGTTGTGGCGCAGATGCAGCGTCGACGGGATGCGCGCCATGCATCCGTAGGACCATTTTGTCAGAACGCCAATATGCGAACAGGTTCATGGCGGCGGCAATGCCAAGCGCCAGAAGCATACCGCCCGCGCCGCCGAGCATGAAGCCAAGGGCGCCGAATAACGCCGTCATGGCAGCTACAAGCATGAACGTGCGACCGTAGCTGCTGCCCATGGGGCGATACTCTCCCAGAATCGGTGGTTCGGCGTGCTGAAACTGCTGCGTCGTAGATCAGAGCTTATTTGGTATCAGTGAGGCAGGCCGTCAAGATCAGGACGAAGCTTTCACCACGTGCACAAGCTCGTTCACGAAGCGCTCTAGATGCGACAGCGTGTTTACCTCACGGTGCATGTGACAGTAAGGCCGATAGCGCAGAATTTCGGAATCGCCAGTGCCCCAAAGCGGCGGCGGTTCTGGGTTCAGCCACAGAATACGCTTCGAGCGTTCATGGATTTCTTTCAGGATATCTGCGCGCGGCTCTGTGTTGTTGCTGCGTCCATCGCCCAGGATCACTACCGTTGTGCGCTTATCCAGATCATCCAGGAAGCCTTGCTCGCGGAAGTTCTCAAAGCTGTGGCCGTAGTCGGTCGGCATATAACCAACGGCGTTCATGATGTGATCAACGGCAGTGTCGACATCATGACGCTTAAAGAAATCACTTGTTTCAATCAGCTTGCCGGAGAAAGCAAAGCTGCGCACGTCATTCAGAATATCATGCAGCGCATAAAGAAATTGCAGCAGAAACCGTGCAACCGTAGCAACAGAGCCGGAGACGTCACAGATCGCCATGACCTTTGGCTTGGATATCTTTTTCCGCTTCCATTCCAAATTGAACATGATGCCGTCATTGGCATAATTGCGGCGCATAGTGCGGCGAAGGTCGAGCGTGCCGCGATTGCGACGCTTAGGCTTGCGGGAATGCAGGGCCGCCAGCCGTTTCGCAATTTTGGCAACAAGCCGGCGCATTTCTTCCTGGTCCCGACGGTCCAGGTTGCCGAGGCGGGAGCGGCGCAAACGGCCTTCCCGCAAATCCCGGCTGGTCTCTGAGCCATACAGCGATAGGCGCTTTTCAACGAGATCACGGGTGGCTTCAAACAGACGGGAGCGGGCTGCTTCCAGCGTCGCTGCTTCGCCGCCGCCTTGGCCGGATGGATCACCACCTTCGCCCTGACCTTGGCCTTGCCCGGAGCCTTCGCCAGCTTGTGCTTCGCGGATTGCTGCGTCGAGGCCCTCCAGGCCCATCTGGCGCATAATACGCTGGGTATAGAGGCCGCGTTGGGTAAAGAATTTGATGTTTTCAATGCCGACTTCTGTTGCTGCTTCTTCCATCGCGACCATCAGTTCGCTCTGGTCGGCATCCAGCAGCATTTTGGCTAGCTTATCGTCGGTCTCAACGGGGCCATCAGGGCGGTCTTCATCGTCGTCGTGATCATCATTGTCAGCGACAGCGGCGAAGAACGCGTCAAAACAGGCGTTGAAGCGGGTTTTTTCTTCCGGCGTTTTGGCGACGGCTAGGCCGAGGCCCTGCTTCAGGATTTCCCGGTCTTCCCAGCCAACGAAGTTCACCACGGCAACGGCATCCAGCGTCTCAGCGACGGAGACGCGAACGTCCGCGCCGCGCACGACGCGGATGAAGTTGACGATCGTCTTATCGATCTCGCCCGTAGGTGCCCCGCCGTCCATTGGCTAACGCCTCACAGCCTTTTCAGACATGCGAACAAGCTCCAGGGCCTGCCGGTCTACCACCGTGATATCTTCTTCGAACTTCAAGATGACATTCAACGTCTGACGGACCAGATCGCCATCAAGCTCAGATGCATTCAGCAGCATCAACGCCCTGGCCCAATCCAGCGTTTCGCTGACGGAGGGATGCTTTTTCAAGTCCAACTCGCGGACACCTTGAACGAAAGCGACCAGTTGCTGCATCAGCGCGTCGGTCAGGTCCGGTACGCGAGCGCGCAGGATCTGCTGCTCGAGCTTGGCTTCTGGGAACGGCACGTAGAGATGCAAGCACCGACGCTTCAGGGCGTCCGATAGCTCACGGGTATTGTTGGAGGTCAGGAATACGAACGGCTTCTGCTTGGCTTTGATCGTGCCAAGCTCCGGAATGGAAACCTGAAACTCAGACAGGACTTCCAGAAGGAACGCTTCGAATTCATGGTCCGCTTTATCGATCTCATCGATCAGCAGAACGGACCCGCCTTCTTCCCGCATTGCCTGCAAAATTGGGCGTGGGGCGACAAACTGTTCGGAGAAGAACAGGTCTGAATGCTGGTGCAGCTTGTCCATTGATGCCGCTAGCGTTTCCGCACCGCCAAGCACTTCACCGATCTTATCGCGCAAAATCTGGGTATAGAGCAGCTGTTTGGCGTAGCGCCATTCATACAGTGCCTTGGCTTCATCCAGGCCTTCGTAGCACTGCAGGCGGATCATCGGCAGGTCCATGAACGCCGCCATGGTGTTCGCGAGTTCGGTTTTGCCGACGCCAGCAGGGCCTTCTACGAGGATTGGCTTCTCAAGATTGCCAGCGATGAAGATCGCGGTGGCGATAGACTTGGAGCAGATATAACCAAGTTCGGCGAAACCATTGGTGATCGCGTCAATATCGGCCAGCTTGGCCGCGTGCTGTTCAAGCATGAAAATGTCCGGGCAACGTCAGGAATAAGAGGTGAGATTGTGCAGTGGCTGGCAAGGCCATGCAAGCTTCTGAATTTAGCGTATGTGCAGCGACCTCAACGAGGCGGCGGCGCTTCGGCGTTCAAGGCAGGACCAGCATAGGCGCCGCGATAGGCTTCAATGGCGCTGCGGGATTGCTCTAGGTCTGTCAGGGCTTCCGTGCGGGCGCGGACAAGGCCGGTTTCCAGCGCTTTGCGAATGGCGTCGTAGTCCTGATTAGCCTCGGACCCGACACAATCCATGAAGGTTTTCATTTGGGCGAAATAGCGGTTGAACGCATCGACGGCCAAATTATAGGACAGGGCGTCTGCAATATTCACCGGCGGCGGTGGCGGCTTATAGCAACGGTTTGATGACCACAGGCTATAATCCGCGATCTGTGGATTATCCAAGCTGCCAGCTGTCACCGGAGTGACAAATAGCGCTATCAGAATGGATATGACCGCCACTCGGATCATTTTCGCGGCACGCGTTTGGTGACGGCGCTGGCGGAAAGGATGGGCTTATCACCAGCGGTAATCAGGCAGCGCGCGAACGCCATAGATCTACCGCGCCGGGTCAATTCCGCTTTGGCGACAATGAAATCGCCTTCAAATCCTGCCGACAGAAACTCTGAATTCAGGGAGACTGTAATGGCACGCTCGCCATCCAGTCCGTCACGGCACGCGGCGCAGAGCGCCATGTCGGCCATGGTCATCAGTAACCCGCCGTGGATAGATCCGCCGGTATTGCAGTGCTTGGCTTCCGCCAGAAGATAGATTTCGCCGCTCGGCCCGCCAGTCCGCATATAGAACGGGCCGGTCAGCGTTTCCAGTGGGTCAATGGGATCACTGATCTCAAAGGCCGCTGGGAAATCGGCAGGCGCGCTGGTGTTTTCGGCGTTAGGCATGGCGATATGCGTGATCCAGCTCTTCTGATGACGATCCATCCCGACTCCATGTCAGGCGGGGCACTTTAGCGCCGAGGCGCTTCAGCCACCATACGCTTAGCGCGCAAAGTCCTCGCCATAAAGCGGGCAATGGTATTCACCGCATCTTTGTGGGTCTTGCTGGAGAGCGAATGCCCGACCCCTTTATAAATTTTCATCTCAACCGGTCCGCCGACCTTTTCAATCGCCTTGGAGACAGCAAGCGCGCGCTTGAAAGGCACGACCCGGTCCCTTGATCCATGCACGATCAGCGTCGGCGGCAGGTTGATGACGGCGCTTTTCGGAATATGGCCTGAAAGCCCGCCGCCCAAGCTAACAACGGCCCGCACACGTTTGTCTGCAACACCAAGCGCCAGTGCGTGGAATCCACCCAGCGACATGCCGTAGACGCCAAGCGAATCCGCGCGCACATCCTTACGGCTGGCCAGGAAACTCAACGCATTTTTGACGATCCGTTCCCGGGTCTGGAAAATGCGCGGGCTTGCTTTGCCTTTCCGATTGCCAAGACCATCATAGTAATGGACCACGGCGGCAGCGATGCCGCGTTCAGCCATGGCTTTGGCGAATGGGTAGACGAACCATCCGCGTCCCAACCCTGATGCGCCGTGCAGCACAAGTGCGCCTGGAACGGCGCGTGAGCCAATTGGGCGGTAAATTTCAACGCGCACAGTCCGTCCCTCATGGCGAAAGGACGTTGCAATCCGCTGGACAGCAGCGTGTGCATCCTGTGCGAGGATGGCGAACGCAAGCATTGCCGCCAGGAATGGGAGTACGAGAAAACGCCTCAAGCCAGCCTCATTCTGTTCATATTCGGTTGTTAGGATTTCATTAGTGTTACAACCACAGGCTTCGTTAGGAAACCCGCCAACGCATTGGTGCGACTCTGTTTTCCACAAGCATTGTGGTTAAGGCGTATGGCTTAATACCTGTCTCTTATACACATCTGACGCTGCCGACGAATAGAGAGG
>CAJXVF010000220.1 GCA_913060845.1 uncultured Alphaproteobacteria bacterium
AGAGACAGATCTATATGGCAGACCGGAACTGGCCCGGCCCACCAACAACAAAATCATCAGCCTTGCCGACGTTCAGAAGCCAAAGCCGAAGCTGGAAATCTCCACAGCGTCTTAAGCGCCCTTCCGGAAATCAGCGATTCTCTGCTTGATCCCTGGCCGCATGACGGACCGGGCGAGTGCGGCCATATCTGCGTCGCGGGTATCAATCGCTGTCGCTTCCGCCAGTGCCGTAACGGTTTCAGCATCCAGCGTTTGCATTTTCTCCGTGAACACTGATATCTCGGCAGGCCAGTCATCAGCCGCTGAAACACCATCGATCAATCCAATCTCAAGCGCCTCTGCAGCCTTGATAGGGCGGGATTCCGTTTGGATCGCCCGGGCGCGCCCAGCGCCGATCCGCCGTGCAAGACGGCGCGTTCCCAGGATGACACCGAAGCGCGGTCCCGGCATGAAAAAACTGGTTTCTGGCGTCGCGATCACCCGCATAGCGGCAGATGCTAGATCAGCACCAGCCCCAACGGCCCGGCCTTGCACCAGGGCCAGAACAGGCACTGGGCAATAGTGAACCGCCTGCAGCATTGCCTCCACTTCGACAAAGCGCAGCACAAGATCCCCGTCCGTTAGCGCCTCAAAGTCGCCGAAATCGAACCCCGCGGAGAAATGTTTGCCATCAGCGCGGATGATCACAATGCGGGCACCATTCGCGGGTGCCGCTTCAACCGCTTCTAACACGCCACGTGCCATTTCAGCGGAAAGCGCGTTGGCTTTTTCTGGCCTCGCCAAGGTAATCGTGCAAACGCCGTCAGTCTGTTCGACCCGAACGGGACTGGTCATCGCTTTATGCTCCATCGAAAAGAATCTGTGTGCCTAGAATGTGCCGAAGCTTGACCAAAGGCGCCAGCCCGTCGTACCGCCAAGCCATGCTGATAGAGATTACCCCAGAGACGTTCGACGTCGAGCTAGAGATCGCTTACGCGACGGCAGACAATTTTACGGGCCAGCAGATTTATCGCCGCCCCCGCGCCCTCCTCCATCCAGATGCCGCAAAGAAACTGCAAGCCGCCATCATCCTTGCCCGTCGATTGGGCTATCGGTTCAGGGTGTATGACGCGTTCCGGCCGCTTGAAGCGCAATGGGCCCTATGGCGAGCTGTTCCAGGCTCTCCCTACGTTGCGGACCCCCGCCGGGGCGGGCCACATACCAGGGGAGTCGCTGTAGATTTAACGCTGCTTGATCGCGCGGGCCAACCACTGGATATGGGCGGACCATTCGATGAGCTTGCAGAAAACGCTTGGCACGAAGCCGATGTGCCAGAAGCAGCACAGCGCAATCGTCACCTTCTACTTGGCTTGATGACCGCAGCGGGCTGGGACTGTTACCTAAAAGAGTGGTGGCACTATCAACTTTTTAATCCACGCGAATACCCAGTGCTGAGCAATGCCGACGCTAACGCGGATATGATGTAAGCCCTACTCGAACGTCACCTGATGAGCGAAGCTCTGACCGTCAGAAATTGTGATCTGTTTGAACCCAAGTAGCACTGCCATATCAAAGAATGTGTAGGTGCTCTCGGCCTCCAGCTCTGTGAAAATCGGCGTGGCGCGGGCTTGGGCTGTCATAGCCGCGAGCAGCGCGCGGGCGCGGTAGATGGTGTCGATATAACCATCCTGTAACGCGACGATCACAGGCTTTTCGGATTCCGCACTCTTGGCATAAAGCACATGGGTTGGCGGGTAAGGTGCGCGCAGCTGGGCGGTCGTAATTCCTGTAACAAAACCTAATCGCCGATCACGATTGGCTTCGGGCAGCGGCGTGGCGCGTGGATAGTAGACCTCTGTGGATTGCGGCTGCGGATAGTAATATCCAGCGTGGCGATCATCAGCAAATGCTGGCCCCGCCAGACTCACCAAAGCGCCGAGCACGGCTGCTATTGCGATACGGATCATGTGGCCGCTTCCTTGAGTAATTGATCTCTCAACACACGCTTTAGCACTTTGCCAGAAGGATTGCGCGGCAAGGCATCTTTAAGCACAAGTCGTTTTGGCACTTTAAAGCCTGCCAGTTGACGCCGACAATGCGCTTGAAGCGCTTCAAGCGTCACCGTCTCGCCGGGGCGGGCTGCAACCACCGCAATAGGAACTTCGCCCCATTGCGGGTCTGGAACACCGATCACGGCGGCTTCCAGCACTTCGGGCATATCGTAGATCACCCGTTCAACCTCACTTGATGCGATGTTCTCGCCGCCAGACACAATCATGTCTTTCATGCGATCTGTTAGAAACAGGAAGCCGTCCTCATCAACATGGCCGACATCGCCGGTGCGCAGCCATCCGCCCTGATGGAATGCAGCCGCTGTCTTCGTCTCGTCGCTCCAGTAACCAGCCGTGATCTTAGGGCCGCGTAGGCAGATTTCTGCATCCACACCAGCGTGAACGGGTTTGCCTGCATCATCCAGGATCGCGAGTTCGAGATGTGGGATTGGGCGCCCGACGGAACCGATCTTCTCGATCTCCCGGCCAGGCTCCATGAATGTATCGCCACCATTGCTTTCCGTCAGGCCATAAGCATCGATATAGCGGGCGTTGGGAAATGCTTTGGCGAAGGCATGAATACGCGCTTCAGGTGTGCGCTCACCCCCGCCGATCACCCACCGTAAGCTGGCAGCATCGGCCCAACGCTCCGGCGGCAAAGCTAAGATCATGTTGGTCATTGTCGGCGCAAACCATGCACCGTTCAGATCATTATCCCGAATGACGCGCAGTGCTGCTTCGGGATCAAATTCCCGCTCCAGTGCCATTAGTCCGCCGAGCGCGAAGATCGACAGCCCCGGCAAATCCAGCCCACCAACATGATAAAGCGGGCCGACTGTCAGGAGCCGGGTATCAGCAGACAAACCAAGCGCCGCGACCTGCCCCATATGCTTCCAGTAAAATTGTCGGTAGGCATGCATGACACCCTTAGGGCGGCTGGTCGTGCCAGAAGTGTACATAAGGCGCATGAGATCGCCCTCAGCCCGTGGTACTGGCTTTTCAGGCACTTGGGCGTCCCCGGTAATGTTCCGAATATCCAGTTGTGCCGCGTCATCTAGGATCGCGACGCGCGGGACGGCCTCCCGCTCAAGCTGGATCGCCTCACCACTATATTCTGCATCCGCCACCAGCAGCTTGGCACCGGAGTCCGTCAAAATATATGCGATTTCACTTGTGGCTAGGCGGTAATTCATGGGCAGCAGCACAGCACCCCGATGGCTTGCGCCAAACACAAGGTCCAGGAAAGCAGGGCTGTTTTTCATCCAGAGCGCAACCGTATCCCCAGGGCGCACCCCCTGCCCTTCAAGCCACGCAGCGGCTGCACGAGCACGGGCGAACATCGCACCATATGTGATCGTCTCACCCGCAAACACCATTGCTGGACGATCCGAAGTTGCGCGGGCATGAAAGCCCAGAAAATCTGTCAGATTGGCCATGCGTGCATGCCCCCAAGCAATTAGACGGCGCCTGCCGCGATCAACGCATCGATTGCGGCATCGTCCAGCCCTAGCATACCGCCGAAAACCTCTCGATTGTGTTGACCTTTTGCAGGTGGCGCAGTGCCTGGGTCACCCGGCGTGCCAGTAAGTTTGAACGGCAATCCAACGAGCGGAACCATATCGCCTTCAGGTGTCGGACAATCGACCACCATATTGTTTGCGCGGACCTGGGGATCATTCAGCACCTTATCAATCGTATTGATCGGGGCCGTCGCGACGCCGATGTCTTCCAGAATGATGATCCATTCATCGACATTGCGGGTCGCCAAGCGAAGTTCGATCTTGCTGCGGAGCGCGTCGCGGTTGTCACATCTAAGCGCATTCGTCTTAAAGCGCGGATCATCTGCCAATTCTGGCGCTCCGAGCGCAGCGCAGGTTTTGAGCCACATCGCTTGGGTCGGCGCGCCCAGCATCAGCTCACCATCCTTCGCGCGATAAGCGTCATAGGGTGCCAACGTGCTGTACCCGGCCCCTTCCCGCTGATCCACATGGCCTGCCACCAAATATGACGCCGCATGGAAGCCCAGCAGCGTCACAGCAGATTCCAGCAGCGAGACATTGACCCGCTGGCCTCGAGCCTTGCCCCTCTCCCTGGCCATCAAGGCAGTCATGCAGCCGCTATAGGCCAGCATTCCGGTGGAGAGGTCGACTGTCGTGACGCCGGGCCTGACAGGCGGACGCCCCGGTTCTCCGGTTAGAGAAGTAATACCAGCGTAAGCTGCCACCATCGTGTCGTAGCCGGGTTTGTTGGCCAATTCGCCTTCTGCGCCATAGCCTGAAATGGATACATAGATCAGGTCCGGATTCAGGGCGTGAATGCGCTCCCAGCCAACACCCAGCTTCTCTGCGACATTGGGCAGGAAGCTTTGGATCAGAACGTCGGCTTTGGCGATCAATTGATCCAGCAGGGCACGCGCGGCTGCGTGCTTCAGGTTTAGTGTCACATCCCGCTTGCCGCGATTGACCGACAGGAAATTCGTGCTCTCGCCTTCCCTCAGAACCATTGGGAAGCCGCGATTCATATCCCCTTCCGGTGATTCCACCTTGACCACATCCGCGCCATTTTCAGCCAGCATCTGGCCACAGAACGGCCCCGCCAATACGCGACTTAAATCAACGACAAACAATCCATCCAGCGCGCCCATTAGCCTATCATCCCTATTTATCCCCGAATTTACCCAGTACAAAAGCTGGCACAATGGCGATTGTGAACACCACCGCCAAGGCCAGGAAGCAATCCTGGAACGCGAAAGCCAGCGCCTGGGCATCAATCATCTGCATCACATAATTATTTGCGATGGCCGTGGTGCCCTCTTCCCCAAGGCCAGCGCTGCTTAGTCTTTCATCCAATTGCAGCATCAGCTCCCGCGTCGCGCCGTTAGATGGCGTCTGGGATCGCATCATTTCCTCACTGTGGGATGAATGCCGCATTTGTAGCAGCACTACGATCAAGTTGGTGCCGCTAGCCCCACCAAGCTGGCGGATGAAATTCATATTGCCAGACCCGCGCGCCAGCTCATCCGGCTTCAATGCCTTGAAGGCCGCAGCGGACAGGGATGGCAGGATGAAGGCCAGGCCGAATCGACTAAGCGCCGCGAATCCAGCAAACGTCCAGAACGAGACGTGGGCATCGCCGGTGCTCATCGCCGCAACACCTGCTGCGAAGAACGCGAGCCCGATCGCCACCATGATATGTCCGGGCGCTTTGTCGGAAAGTCGCCCGGTAATTGGCAGCACAGCAACGAGCAATAGCCCCGCAGGCATTAACAACATCCCGGCGCGGGTTGCGGTATAGCCCTGAACATCCTGCACAAACACTGGGATCACATAACTGGATGCGAAATTACCCGCACCAAATACTGTCTCTTATACACATCTCCGAGCCCACGAGACCTCTCTACATCTCG
>CAJXVF010000221.1 GCA_913060845.1 uncultured Alphaproteobacteria bacterium
GGGCGGACGTCTGCGCCCATCGCTGCCATCTGGGCGAGTTTGGCAGGCGGGGCAGCGGCGGGTGAGAATATCTTCGCCTGCATACCAGCGGCGGCGCAGTAAGTCGCGACTGATGCGCCAGCATTGCCGGATGAGTCCTCCAGCACAGCCGTTACGCCCTGGCCTCGCAGATAAGCCAGCATCACCGCAACGCCCCGGTCTTTGAAGGAACCGGATGGCATCATGTGATCACATTTCAGGTGGATGGGCGCATCATTCCATTTGCCTTCCAGCAATGGCGTCCATCCTTCGCCCAAAGTCAGCAATGGCGCTTGGATGCGGAGCGAGGATGCGTATCGCCAAAGCGACGGCACGCCTTGTTCAATTTCGCCAGGATCAAACCCAGGCGCTGGTTTCAGGTTCACATACCCATCGTCATCCGGCGCTTTCCAAAGCGGCTCATCCACGGACCATTCCGCACCTGTGCGTGGGTTGAGATATCGGGCAGGGGTCATCGGTTAAGCTCCTCTTCCGCCATTTTGCGGAGGTCCGTTTTGCGCACTTTTACCGCGTTCGCACTCTCCGTCACCGGAAAAGCATCCAGTGCGATCACTCGGAGCGGCACTTTATAATCGGCCAAGCGTTCCCGACAGCGTTGAATGCATCGGGCTTCATCGAATGCGGCATCGCCCGTTAGAAGCACGAAAGCGACGGCCCTATCCCGTGTGCCAACACGCGCCTGCACGACCTGGGCTTCCAGAACCGAGGGGTCGGTCTCAAGCTCTTTCTCAATATCCATCGGGTTGGTGAGGAAGCCTGCGAGGCGGAGCACATCACCCATCCGCGCCAGATAAACGAAACTGCCGTCTTCCCGCATACGCCCAAGGTCTCCTGTGCGCAGGAACCCGTCTGGCGTGAAAGCTTTAGCGGTGGCGTCTGGATTATCAGCGTATTCCAGCATCACCGTCGGCCCTTTGATCTGGACCTCGCCTTCCTCTCCGATGGGCAGCAGGGCGTCTGTATCTGGGTCGCACACCCGGATTTCAGTTTCTGGGTGGACGGCATGGCCGCCGCCAATAACGCGGTCAGCCTCGTCGTAGTCCATGCTTTGGAAGGAGAAGAGCGCCATAACTTCGCTCATCCCATAGACGGCGCAGATCGGTAAGCCGCGCGCCCGTGCGATCTTGAGATAGGACTCAAGCGGTGGGTTCGCGCCGAAGGACGGGCAGGGTGCCAGCTTTGGAAACGGCTGAGGTTCAGGGCGACTTTCGACCATGCGTTCATACATAGCGTCCATGCCGATCATGTGGGTGACGCCATGTTTGACGAACAATTCTGCCGCACTCACCGGCTCGTAAACGGCCTGGATGATCTGCGGACGCATCGCAGCGACGCCCAATGTCGCGACGTTCAGCCCAACGACCCCGCACAGGGGGGCAGCCTGAAACAGAATGCCGTCCTCCCGGTCCAGGCCCCAATTTGCTGGCAGGCGTTCAGCATGAAGGCCAAGGGTTTTATGGGCGTGCAGCACGAATTTGGGACGGGATGTGGTGCCGGATGTCGTGAAAATCTGGCAGGGCGTATCGGGCGTGGCGAAGTCTTCGGCCAGCGTGCCGTGGGTTTCCAGTTGAGCAAGCGGCGTCGTAGGTCGGCCCAGCACATCGCCCGTTTTGCCTTCGCCAAATGTGATGACGCGTTCCAGCTTATTCAGCGCTGCTGGGTCTACGCCTGCCAGAATGCCAGCGAAGTCGATGTCCTTGAAGCCTGGTTGATAGGCCAGCAGCTTGGCCTCCGCTCTGCCAACAATGTCCTCAACCTCTTTCGCCTTGAAGCGGGTGTTCACGCCAAGCACGACCCCGCCGATCCGCCATACGGCATAGGCCAGCGCATAATGTTCTGGCGTGTTCGGCAGCCAGAGCGCGATGCGGTCCCCAACACCGAACCCCAAGGCCTTCAGCCCAGCGGCGTAGCGCCGGGAGAGGGCATCCAAGTCCGCGAAGGACATTTCTCCATCGTCGTGGATTAGCGCCGTCCGCTCGGGCGCTTCGGTGGCGGCGCGGGCGAGTTGTTGCGTCAGGGTGGGGGCAGATGGGTAGGGCATGATCTGGCATCCAAAGGCTTGCGTCGTGGAATGATGCCGCCGATGCTTCTTCCCGTCGAGAGAGGAACCCGATCCTATGGACCAAAAAGCGCTTGCTGCCTTCAAAGCCTTTGAACATCAAGGCTGGGAGAAGCTGGCTGACAGCTATTATGAAGTCTCCCACGCCAGCACTGCCAAAGCGGCGGAGGATTTGCTGGATGCCGTGGGGCTCGGCGAAGGCGAAGCTCAGGGCAGGTCGCTTTTGGACGTGGCGACTGGCCCCGGATACAGCGCCGGGTTAGCGGCCGCTCGGGGTGCTTCGGCGACGGGTATAGATTTTGCGGCGGCGATGGCAGCAAAAGCTGCCACGTTGTTCCCAGCGGCCACATTCCGCCAAGGTGACGCAGAGGCGCTGCCATTCGCAGACGCCAGCTTTGACGCTGTCACCTGTGCCTTTGGTCTCCTCCACTTCGCGGACCCAGACCAGGCGATGCGGGAGGCGCGGCGTGTCCTGAAGCCTGGTGGTCGCTATGCCTTTACCGTTTGGCGCCCGGCGGAAGAAGTGGAAACCTTCAAAATCTTCCGCGCTGCCATGGCTGAACACGGCGACCTCAACGTTCCACTACCTGAAGCCCCGGCGATGTTCCGCTTCGCTGAGGAAGCTGAGGCCGTCCGCAGCCTGAAAGCCGCAGGCTTCGCCGAGGCCTCCGCGCGCCGCATAACCATCCATCGTGAAACCACCCCGGAAGCGCTGTTAGACGGCCTAAGCAAAGCCACCGTTCGCACCAAAGCCCTGTTTGAAGCCCAGGACGAGGCCGCCAAACCCAAAATCAAAGCAGCTATATTGGAGCGCGCGCGGGCGCTCATGGCCGAACGCGGTGGTGATGGCGTCCTCGCGTTGGAAATGCCAGCGGTTTTGGGTATTGGCGCAGCTTAGCTCTTCGGGAGCGATGCGCTTACAAAGCGGGACATGCAGATGAACAAGAAAGACCAAATCCGTGCGCTCTTGAAGAGCATTGAAACGGGAGACCCTGGACCCGTCGCAGTGGTGAATGAAGCGCAATATATTCAGCATAATCCGCAGACTGAGGAGGGCAGCGAAGGCTTGGCCGCGCTCTTCAAGCGGCTCTCGAAGACTGGCCCCAAGGTGAATATCGTCCGGGCGTTTGAGGACGGGGATTACGTGTTCGCCCACACTGAATATGATTTTTCTACGCGCCGGATCGGGTTTGAAGTCTTCCGGTTTGCAAATGGCCAGGCCGTAGAGCATTGGGACAATATTCAGCCGCGCCTAGGCCCAAACCCCTCTGGTCGCAGCATGGTGGATGGCCCGGTAGAGGTTGCGGATGTACACCTGACAGAATCCAATCGCGCCCGCGTTCAGTCTTTCGTTGAAACGGTGCTGATCGGTGGCGCTCTTGATGCCTTGGAGGATTACATTCATCCAACGCATTCTGCCGAACACAATCCAAGGTTGGCGGATGGCGCTGCGTCGCTCAAAGCTGCCTTGGCCCCCACTGCAGATGGCGCCCGCCATATCGCCTATGAGCGGACGCATCGTGTTCTAGCGGAGTACGACTTTGTATTGTGCGTCAGCGAAGGCCGCCTTGGCGGTGCCCATTCCGCTTTCTACGACCTATTCCGCCTAGAGCAGAATATGCTTGTGGAGCATTGGGACACGACGGAAAAAGTAGCACCTAGGCATGAGTGGAAAAATGATAACGGCAAATTTTGAGAGTTCGAATGGGCGATCCAACCGCAGGAACCAAGCGGTCTAGCGGCGCGTGAACGCTTCCCAATACTGGCTTCCAGGCGTCGCAAATTGTCTACTTAATCTGTGAAATTATGACAAAAAGTCCCGCCAGACTTTTCGTGCCCTTGAAAATTGTGCAAATTGGTTAACGCCTTGCACGCGCAATAATAATTGATATTCAGGGATTCAGCATCATAGCCAGTTACTCCAGCACCCCTTCCTTCTATTCCTCAGAATTTTTATCGTCCCCTGCACCATCGGAAGGTTTCATATTCACGACTGACAATAATGGTGACGGCCTAGGCGGCAGCATCGCGACTGGGGATATTGATGGGGATGGGCTGCAGGATATTGCCCTCTCCGCGCCAGGTGCGGGGACGAATGGCGCCGTATACGTCATCTTCTCCGCCGGGAACCCGGATTTCAGCGCTATTAGCACCAATCTCGACGTCTTAGTGACGGCTGGTATTGCCGCCAAGATTATCGGTACGGATGGAACTCTGGGTGAAGGCGATCAAGCCATTGCTATCGGCAATGTGGCTGGTGATCCGAGAGCTGATTTGGTGATCGGCAATCAGGATGCACTGAGTGAAGGTGCCCATGTTATTTTCGGCAGCACGATTACCCCAGGCGCCATTATTTCGACCGATGCATTAGATGGCTTCAATGGGTTGTCGATTATTCGCGAACAGGTTGGCGATGGTCTCGGTGCCGCGGTTGCAGTCGGCAATTTTAATGGCGAAGGCAACGACGACATTCTTTTTGGCGCTGGAGGATTGGATATAGGCGGATCATCGGATGCGGGGGCGGCTTATCTGATCGACAGCGGGGCATCCATTACTTTTACTGGCGACGACTTCGTGCTTGGCGCTTCAGAACAGGATTTCATTGGCGCGAGCGCAAATGACGGCCTCGGCCTTTCAGTCGCGAATGTCGGCGATATAGACGGTGATGGCGTTGTTGATCTTGGATTGACAACGTTGGTTCAAGAGACGTTTGTTTTCTGCGGGAAAAACCCTGCCTTCGGTGAACTGCCTTTCGGTATTGAAACGCCACTGGCAGGCATTGCTGCGAGTGAAGGGTTCAAGATAGCGCCAAGCGGGGGTACAGAGTTCCTGGCTGGTATCGTGGCTGCTGCTGGGGATGTAAACGGAGATGGATTTGGTGATCTCGCACTCGCTGTCAAAGACGACTACGGCGTTTCGCATCTGGTATTCGGCGGCCCGCGCGGCAATAGAGATGTCGGAACACCTTTCGCTGACATCACAAAAGCCTTCACATTTGACCCCAATAACGGCGGTGATGGACTGACCCAGGAAGCTTTTGCTATCGGCGATATTAACGGCGATGGATTTGATGATTGGGCGACAACGGATGTCGTTGGCGGAACAGTGCAGGCGCAGGTTATTTTTGGCGGTGCGGACGCCGCGCTATATCCGACCACGAGCCAAGCGCTTGATGGAAGTGATGGTTTCCAAGTTCAGATTAGCACAGGTAACGGCCAAACTTTTGCGGCCCTTGATGACATCAACGAAGACGGTCGCGATGATTTCCTGGTCACGAATGGCCATTGGAAGACGACGACCTTTGTTGGCGGCCTGACACTTGATGGCGTGGT
>CAJXVF010000222.1 GCA_913060845.1 uncultured Alphaproteobacteria bacterium
CAGTAGGGGGCAGCGGCGACGTTGGTTTACGGCGCCGGATCGGTGGCGCTGTTTCAGCAATATGCCGGGATTGCACGCGCGCTTTCGGCGGCGGTGCAGACGCAACAATACGCGGTGCAGGTGCCCGCACCACAGAGCTTTGACTAAACGAACGCGGACGCGAAACAACAGCAGGCGGAGCCATCTGCGGCGGTGGCTGATATGCGGGCCGTGGTGCTGCTACAGCAAGCTGCACACGCTCTGTCAAACTGGCCGGGCGGCGCGGCGGCAGACGCATGCCAAGCTGTTGCGAGGAGATTATCGGCGGATAGAGCTGCGGTGGAGCCGTTGCGAACTGGTTGGTCTGCGGTACGTATTCCGGTACGGCGGCAAGTGCGCGACGCGCCGGCGGTGGGCGCAATCGGAGCGGTTGATTGCTGGATTGCCCGCCATCAAGCACGCTTAAATCAACGACAACAGCGCCATTATCATACCCGGCAGCAAAGCCATCAGCAGCAGACAAAAGCGCAGGCGCGCGTTCCCGCTGAACGGAAGCACCCCTACTGTCAATCACCAGGACGCCGTCTTGCGCAGTCGCAACACTGGGCAAGGCAGGTGCCAGCATCGCGGCACCTGCAAGCAGGCTCCAGCGCAAACGGCTCGGAGTGTTCAATTTTAGTCGCATGTGCAATCGCGTCATAAAGCGGACAAAGCCCCTGTGTCCCCGGGCCGCACCCTAACGGTTAACGGTCCCGGCGCCAATACGCTGAGAAGCTTAGCAGACTGCCGGGCCTGCGTGGTTACCACAGGCTTAACAGGGGAGAAATACTGCAGGTGTGATTATCCGGTCGCCAGTTTCGTCAATTGGCGGTGTAAATCAGGCGGGCCTGCGACGATCTCGCGTTTATCAAGCCAGCGCGGTCCACCGCTAAAATCAGTCACCTGACCGCCCGCTTCCCGCACGATAATCACGCCTGCCGCCACGTCCCAGCCATGCGGGCCGGAGGCGATATAGCCATCCAACCGCCCTGCCGCCACGTGCGCCATGTTAAGCGCTGCAGCCCCTTGCATACGAATGCCCGCGCCAGATCCTGCGATCCGTCCCGTGATCCCTAGCCAATCGCCAGAAGGCGGTGCTGCGCTCTCATCGCTGGCCGGTGCTGGGCCACCGCCTGCCAATAGACAATCGGACAGGCTGTTCCGCTTAGAAACACGCAAGCGGCGATCATGCACGTAGGCACCGCCGTTACGCTCACCCCAGAACATCTCGTCTGTGATCGGATTGTAGATAACGCCTGCAATCACTTCGCGGCTTTCTTCAAGCGCGATGGATACAGCGAAGCTTGGCAGGCCGTGCATGAAATTCGCACGGCCGTTGATTGGTGCCACGATGAACCGGTGGGAGGTGTCCTCCCCCGTTACTTCGCCCGTCGTGGCTTGCATCAACCCGAAGCGCGGACGCGCCTGTTGAAGCATTTCGCGAATAACTTCGTCAGATTTAGCTTCTGCTTTCGCAACGAAGTCTTTGGGACCGCGTTGGGAGGCCTGCAGCTGCTCTACTTCGCCAAAGTCACGGATAACCGCGCGCCCAGCCTTTTCGGCGGCGCGGATCATGACGGTCATAGCCGGGCTTCGGCGCATTTAACTGAACTCCAGAAGCGAAAAAGGGGTTAGCCTTAGTCTTTCGCCCGCTCCATGTATTCACGGTTTTCTGTGTGAACAACGACGCGCGTTCCGGTCACGATATGTGGCGGCACAGTGATGCGGATGCCGTTTTCAAGCACAGCTGGCTTGTAGGAAGCACTGGCAGTCTGGCCCTTCACGACAGGATCAGCCTCAGTCACTTCCAGCGTCACTGTCGTCGGAAGCGTGATGCCGATAGGCGAGCCGTCGACTGTATTCACGCGCAGCTTCATGCCTTCCATCAGGAAATCCACCTTGTCGCCAAGCTGTTCCTTATCGATGGAGAACTGGTCAAAAGTCTCGTTGTCCATGAACGTGTACAAGTTGTCGTCCGAGAACAGGAACTGCGCATCGCGCTCATCCGTTTGCAGGCGCTCGACACTGTCGCCGGTGCGGAAGCGAACATTAGTTTTGGTGCCCGTCATCACATCGCGCATATCCAACGCGATAAAGGCATTGCCCTTGCCCGGCAGGATCAACTCGTGCTTGATCACCTGGAAGCGACGACCCTCGTGTTCGAGCACATTGCCCGAGCGCAACGTATTAGCGATGACCTTCATGGCGGCGGCCTCGTATCTTATGAATGAGAATGCAGGATTGGCGCGGGTTCTACCAGTAGCGCGCCCACCCCGCAAGCGCGCGCGGAGGCCGCACCACAGTCTAATCCGGCTTAATCACCGGCGGATAGGCATGCTCTCGCCCAAAGGGGTCGCGAATGCGCCAGCCTTCAGCGGTTTTTCCAGCATGACCTTCAGCCAACGGCGCCTTGCCGAACCCGCCCGGCGTATCCAACACATATGTCGGCTGGCAGAGGCCCGAAACCTTGCCCCGCAACGCCGCCGCCAGCGCCTGCCCCTCTGCGATATCCATTTGAAAGCGCGCCGTGCCCGGTGCCAGGTCCGGATGATGCAGGTAGTAAGGCCGGATGCGCGCAGCAACGAGGCCGCGCATCAACCTGGTCAACACATCCACATCGTTATTCACGCCCTTCAGCAGGACCGTTTGGCCAAGCAGCGGCAGGCCCGCATCCGCCAACCGGCCAGCAGCGGAGCGGCTCGCATCCGTCAGTTCAGCCGGATGATTGCAATGGATCGAAACATAGGGCGTCAAGCGCGAAGAGGTCTTGATCGCCGTAATCATATCCGCCGAAACGCGGCCAGGGTCAGCGATTGGAACGCGGGTGTGGATGCGCACGATTGTGACATGGGGGATGGCATCCAAGCGGCTAATAATGCGCGCCAGGACAGTCGGCTTCAGCATCAGCGGGTCGCCGCCTGTCAGGATGACTTCCCAGATTTCGGGGCGGCTTTCGATGTAGGCGAAAGCGACATCCAGTTCATTCGGCGTCATGGCGGGTGCAGCACCAACGGTCTCACGCCGGAAACAGAAGCGGCAGTAAACCGGGCAAACGCTAATGGGTTTCAGCAGCACACGATCCGGATAGCGATGGACGACGCCTGGAACCGGGCTGTGCGCATCATCGCCAATGGGGTCCAGCAACTCACCCGGCGCTGTGTTGAGTTCTGCAGGGTCCGGGATAAATTGGCTGCGGATAGCAGCACCATCTGGCCCCGCCATCAACGCCGACATTTCTGGCGTCACGCGGATTGCATAGCGCTGGCTGACATCCGCAGCGGCGGCTGCCTCAGATTCATTGATCAACCCGGCAGACGCCAGGCCTTCAGCGCTGGTTATAGTGGCGGAACGGCTCATGGCGCTTGCTATAGGCCGCACGCGTTCTGGAGGGAAGCCTAATGCCGGATGCATTAAGACCAGCCTCACCCTGGCGACCAGACCGCTTCGACGCCCGTAAGCCGTTTTTACTGGCGAGAGGCCGCATCCTGAATGCGGTCCGTCAATGGTTCCGGGCTGAAGGGTTTCTGGAAGTCGACACCCCTGCCCTGCAAGTCTCTCCTGGCATGGAGCCGACGCTCACGCCCTTCGAAACCATGCTTGAGGAGGTGGATGGCGAAGCGCGGCAGATGGGCCTGCACACCAGCCCCGAATTCGCCATGAAAAAACTGCTGGCGGCAGGTGCTGGGCCGATTTTCCAGATCGCCCATGTATTCCGGAATGGCGAACGGTCAGCCACCCACCACCCTGAATTCTCCATGCTGGAATGGTACCGGCCAGATTCGGGATGGCGCGCTATCGCGGATGACGCCTGCACCTTGATCAGGGTTGCCGCTAAGGCAGCCCATCCGCTGACACCGCTGCCTGGTTTTGCACCCAACGCCTCCGTAGAGCATCTGTCCGTCAAGGCCGCCTTTGAGGTTGCCATGGGTTTTAATCCCATGCCGATCCAGAATGACATAGCGGCCATTCGCACTGCGACAGAGACCGCCGGTATCCGCACAGCGCCCGATGACGGTTGGGACGACATCTTTTTTCGCGGGCTTCTAAACCGGATTGAGCCGAGCCTTGGTGCAGCAGCGCCCGTTGTGCTGCACAGCTATCCGGCACGAATGGCAGCGCTCGCGAGGCTGGATCCGGCTGATCCACTAGTCGCGGAACGGTTCGAGGTGTTCGCCGGTGGCATGGAACTCGCCAACGGCTTCGGGGAGCTGACAGACGCCGCGGAACAGCGCGCCCGCTTCGAAAAAGATCAGGCAGACATCCGCTCCGCTGGTGGCGACCGACGCATTGATGAAGATTTCCTGGACGCATTGTCCCACGGCCTGCCGGAGTCCGCTGGTGCAGCCATGGGCTTCGATAGGTTGGTAATGCTCGCCACAGGCGCATCCCACATTAACGATGTGTTGTGGCTACCTGTTGCAGAACCCTAATACTGAACAGTCTCAAACTGATCCACACTTGACGACGTCCGGGGGCCTCTGTACCTCGGCTTCTAACAAATCTGAACCGCATTTCCGAACGGAGCCCACCATGGCTGGCACGAGCGTACTCGATCACCGAACCGCCCTGATCTACGTCATGGTGCTGATGTCCGCAGTTGATAATGAGATGATGGACGTAGAATTGCGGGCCATGGGCGAGACAGTTCGCACGCTGCCCATTTTCGAAGGCTATGACCTTGGCCAGATTTCGGAGGACGCTAAGACTTGTGCGTCTTTGCTGAGCGAAGACGATGGGCTCGACGCTGCTCTCGGCCTGATCGCAGACGCGCTGCCGGAGAAGCTCCGCGAAACGGCCTATGTACTGGCTTGCGATATCGCAGCTGCAGATGATTCTGTGGCGCCGGAAGAATCTGAACTGCTGGAAATGATTCGCCGGAAACTCACGATTACCAGGCTTGCAGCCGCGGCGATTGAACGCGCTGCACGCGCCCGCTACGCACAAATGTAAATCGCGCTTGCGCGGGACGCGGCGCTTGCCTATTGTCCCGCCGCTTACGGAGGGGTGGCCGAGTGGCTGAAGGCGCACGCTTGGAAAGCGTGTATACGGTATCCCCGTATCGAGGGTTCGAATCCCTCTCCCTCCGCCATAATTTTCTATTAAGCTGTTGATTGATAATCATAATCACAAAACACAAAGCCCGATTGGTACGTTTTTTGGTACACTTTCGGCTTAATTCATTTCTACCCATTTCCTGCCAATGGCTCTTCAGGCGTCATCTCGATAGTTCGAGTCAGTTTGAGTATGTTTTTTGGGCGTTCCAGACGAAGCCGGTGTCTGGCTGCTACTGCCGCTCTGCCTATTCCCAGTTCCTTCGCAATCGCAGACGCCCTTTAGTCACTGACGCCCGGCATTGACCCTCCAACGCTGCTTGACATCGATGGGTCTTTCACAAGGGTATTTG
>CAJXVF010000223.1 GCA_913060845.1 uncultured Alphaproteobacteria bacterium
GAGATGTAGAGAGGTCTCGTGGGCTCGGAGATGTGTATAAGAGACAGGCCTGCAACAACGCAATTCTCACTCATGGCGGTATGGGGTATGCCAAGGAATTCCATGTGGAGCGATATCTGCGCGAGGCGATTATTCACCGTATCGCCCCGATCACGCCCCACATGGTGCTCTGCTATATCGCGGAGCGGGTGCTGGGCCTGCCTAAGTCGTACTGATGCTATCATCCTGCCGCTTCCCGATCCGGGCTGTTGCGGCCATGGCGAGGCCGACACCAAGCAGCAACAGGCCGGAGCCTATCAAAAGCGCATCATCCTCACTCATCAGCATCACGTAAAACGCGGCGTAGAGGATTGCGAGAGAGCCGCCAGCGCCAGCGCCACGTTTAAATGACGACAAGGATGCGCCGACATAAGCGCCGTTCATCAATGCAATTACGGCAGCGGCACTGATGTAAGCGCCAGCGAGGCCTATACGTTCAGCCAATGAAATCAGCAGTAGGTAGAACAGCGCTAGCGAAAATCCGACCAACCCATATTGTGCCGGGTGCAATCGCCGCCCACCAAAACGTTCCAGCACAAAGCACGCTAGGAACGTGAGTACTACAAAGAGCACGCCATACTTAACCGCCCGCTCCGCGCCCACGTAGAAGTCATCAGGCCGCGCGTGCCTAAAACCGATGGCACCTTGGACAGCGTCCGCCAAAAGGCTCTTCGCGTGCTCGCCATGCCATACAGCACCATAACCACGGGCCAATGCCGGAACGGCCCATGACGCCGTGAAGCCCTCTGCCGTCACCTCCCGCGTTCCTGGCAGCGGCGCGCCCTGGAAGCTTGGATGTGGCCAGTCGCCTTCAATCACGAGCTGGCTGGTTTTTGCTGCTGGAGCCATGAAGAAACCGCCCGAACCCTTGAGATTAAGTGAGGTATTGAATGCCACCCGCGGACCCGGTTCCGAACGGCTAGCGAAGTTCACCCGGGCATGGATCGCGCCAAACCGGGCGTCCGCACCGCTGGATTGCGGATAATCCCGATAGGCGGGCGATGTCTGCTTGATCCGACCAAACATTCGCCCCGCGAATCCAGGCGCACCGGCTTGAAAGGCTTGTTTTCCAACACCGATAGCAAGATCACCCGCAGCCGCGAGACCAATCAGGTCGCTAACGCCAATAACGACCGCCGCCTGTTCCCATTGGACCGATTTCAGGTTTGGGATTACAGCCCGCAAATCCGGCGTGACAAACGCGCCGCTGACCGCAACATCCGCCCCGTAGACCGGTGCTGAATAGACGCCCCGCTCCCGCATAGTATGAGCAAGGTTTGCGGATACCTGAAGGTCCTCGGGCAGAATGACCGCATACCCTTCACTGCGAACAAGCCGCTGGCGCTCAGGTGTATCCTCAGTCGCGGGAACGGTGATGGACGTTTCCGTCACATAAGGCGCTAGCAGAAACGGACCGACGATACGTTGTTCACCACCATGTTGGCGCGCGATATCCGCCAGCACTTCCTTGTGCCGCCAGGAGCGCTCGCTAATCACGCCCTCAACCATACTCAGCGGTATCAGCAGCGCCAGGGTTAGAAACCCAATCAGCAACAGCTTTAGCCCGCCGCCCTGATCTTTCAGAAAATTCTCCACCCAACCGCGCATACCGACTCTCCATTCACACTAATGCCTGAGCATGTTCTGACGTGCGAATGCGGCGCTGCTTAGGCGTTGCTATGACTAAAGATGGGTTGAATCAGCATCGGTTAACCCCTGTCTGCCATAACAATCGCGGCCGCGTCGTAGACATGGCCTCGCTGTTGATTGCAGGAGTCCGCCCGGAATGCTCGAATTCATTCGAGATAGCTTTTTAACGCCAGGCGAAGGCTTTATGCCCCATGGCATGTGCTTGTCTTGGCAACCGGGCGCGCTATGGCTGAACGTTGGTGCCGATGCACTGATCGTATTGGCGTATCTCTCAATCCCTTTCATCCTATTATCATTCGTCCGTCAGCGTGACGACATCTCGTTTCGCGGCGTCATTCAGCTGTTCGCTGGGTTCATCTTTTTTTGCGCGCTGACCCATGCATCCGGCATTTGGGTCGTTTGGTTCCCAGACTTCATCGCCCAAGGCATGCTGAAGGTCATTGCGGCTGTCATTTCGCTTAGCACAGCGTTCGTGCTCTGGCGGATGATTCCAAAAGCCCTAGCGATCCCCAATCCATCACAGTTGACGAAAGCAAACGCCAAACTGGCGGAGGCCAACGCAACGCTTGAAGCGAATGTTCAAGAACGGACACGTGAGCTAGAGGAGACCCGCAACCTCCTCCAATCCATTATCGACGCTATGCCGGTTGAAGTGGCGCACCAGGACCGTTCACGGCACCTGAAGTTCTGGAATATTCCGTTCGGCGCGCGCTTCCAGGAAGATACCGGCATCGCTGTTCGCGAGGACATGCCACACGAAGAAATGTTTTTGGCCCGCATGCAAGCGATCGGCATCAGCCATTACGAATGCGATGAGGCATGGGAAGAAGCTGCCCTTGCCTATGATGATTTGTAGCCGCGTGAATTGCATATCAATGGTCGTAACATGCTGGTTTTGCGCACACCCACCTCAGACGGTGGCGTTATTTCCGCTGCCATAGACGTATCCCGCGTAAAGCGCGCAGAACGTACCCTTGAGGCCCGGGCCGCCGAGCTTGAAAGGTCAAATGCAGAGCTCGCACAGTTCGCCCATATCGCGTCTCATGACTTACAGGAACCGCTGCGCACAATCGGCTCCTACCTGAAATTGCTGCATGACGGGTACCAAAATCAGTTTGACGATCAAGCACGCCTGTTCATGCGTTTCGCCATGGATGGTGCCACACGCATGCAACAGCTTATTAAGGATTTGATGGCTTATTCCAAAGCCGGCGCGGACCCAACATTACGCACGTCGGTCCCACTCTATGGCGTTCTGGAGACTGTCGAAGAAATACTAAGCGAGGAAATATCTAAAGTCAGCGCAGAAATCTTGGCGGAAACCTTACCAACAGTCATGGGCGATAAGGCGCGGATAACGCAGCTTGTCCGCCACCTCATGGACAATGCCGTCAAATACAATAATGGCAAACGGCCGATGGTGCGCTTGTCGGTGGAACGTGGATCTGGGGAGTGGATCGTTGCAATTGAGGATAATGGCATTGGAATTGCGCCGGAATACCAGGATCAAATCTTCGACATGTTCAAGCGGCTCCACTTAAGAGACGAATACCCTGGCGCAGGCATCGGTCTCGCTATCGCAAAACGGATCGTTGAAGGCTTTGGCGGTCGTATCTGGGTCGAATCCATACTTGGCGTCGGCTCAACGTTCTATTTCACAATGCCGGATGTTCCGGGAGACCAAAATGAAGACGCTTATCGATTTGGACAGGCTACTCGAAGTCAATCCAATCCGGGTCTTACTGGTTGAAGACAATCCGGCGGACGTCCATCTGACCAAACTGGCCTTCGAGAGCGCGCATCTGGCTGTGCATTTGGAAGCCGTCAGCGACGGTGAAGAGGCGCTGAACTATCTGCAACGCGGCCCTGGCTTTGAAGAGCAACGCCGCCCAGACCTGATTTTGCTCGACCTGAACATGGCCAAAATTAACGGCAAGCAGGTGCTGTCCGTGATCAAACGTGACGTTCTGCTAAAATCGATTCCCGTCATCATCATGACAACGTCTGACGCTGATAGCGACATCGTCGATATGTACAATCTGCAAGCCAATACTTATCTGACGAAGCCCATTGAATTTGAGAAATTCATCCAGGCCGTGCTGCGGTTAGATGAGTTCTCCGTCAGCATTGAACGGATGAATCGGAATCCGCCACCGCAAAACGCACATGCCGCCCACGGGTTCGATGCGGGCGACGACGCACGGCCCAAGCCGCCACTTCCATTCGGCTGATCCTGATCCTTGTGACAAGTGGCGCAGCTTACGCTACGCTTAGCCCCATTTCACGTCCCGGTCTGATGCTGGGCTGAATTAGGGGAACACAATGACGATTATTCTTGATCCGACGGCCGAACGCTCGCCATCGGTAAAACCGGCGGCGGCAAGACCGTCTGCCGTAGATGGCTTGACAGTAGGCTTGCTCGATATTTCCAAGCCGCGCGGCGACCTGTTCATGCAGCGCCTGGGCTTGGCGCTTAGCGCCGAGGGCATCCAGGTAAAGCACTACCAAAAGCCCACATTCACGAAGCCAGCACCAATCGCACTCCGCCAGGAAATTGCGGAAGACTGTGATCTCATGGTCGAAGGTCTTGCTGATTGAGGCTCCTGCACAACGTGCTGTACGCATGATGTAGCAGACTTAGAGGCCCGCGGCATTCCAGCCGTCGGTATCGCGACGACGGAATTCATTGATGCGGCTGCGGCCCAAGGCGAGGCGCTTGGCTTTGATCCCGCGATGATTTTCGTGCCGCATCCAATCCAGGACCGGACGGATGCCGAACTGGATCAACTAGCCCAAGACTGGCGGGACAGGATTGTCCAGAAGTTGTTAGCGTAATCAGTGAGCCGGGCGGCGCAGACAAAACATTGGCCCTTCCGTTGGGGCCGGGTTGTTATCCCATTGATGCTTACGGCGTTTGTCGCCGTTGGCCTCTCTACAGGTGTGCTTGTCGATCTGGCTGAACGCTTGTTTGGAGCCAATCCTGCGGCAGCCGCTCGGGCACTGGGTGCCGCTGCGATTGTACTTACAGCTTGGACAATCGCACGGCTAATCGACGCCATTGTGTGGCAGGCATTGATGCCTCGCCGGTCTGATCATGCGCCCCCCGCCTCGCCCATACAATGACGACGGTTCTGGCGTTGACAGCCGGGGCAGTGGTTGCATCTACGGTCCATTATGAAGGCGCCTCGGCGACATTGCTGACGACCTCAAGCGTCGTTCTAGCTATTATCGGTTTTGCTGTCCGAGGCGTCATCGCCGATATTTTCTACGGCGTGGTAATCGCATTCGAACAGCCTTTCCAGATCAATGACTGGCTGCGCATGCCCGATGGCCGTGATGGCTTGGTCATCGAAATGGGCTGGTGGTCAACACGCCTGCTGACCCGGGAAGAGTTCACCCTGATCGTGCCAAATTCCAAGCTGGCGTCTGGGCTTTTCTTGAATTTGAGCAAGCCACAACCTTTCCTAAGAGCCTCCACACGCGTGCGTTTCAGCGAAGACATCGATCCGGATCAAGCGGAACACATTCTGATATCCGCAGCAAAGGCCGTTGAGGCTTCAGCTAATTTGCCGCGCGAACCTGAGGCCAGGATCACTGATATCAGCGCTGACGGCATTGAATTTGAGCTGCGCTTTTGGACACCCGACCGGCTGGCCAGAGGCGATGTGCGGATGGAGATCCAAAAGAACATTCTGCGCAATATCCGTGTTGCAG
>CAJXVF010000224.1 GCA_913060845.1 uncultured Alphaproteobacteria bacterium
GAAGCTTCTTCACTGCATGCGGCTATGAACCGGAATGATCCAAATCCGCTCTAGCCGAACGTTCGCTAAAAAACCCGATTTAAAACCACACAGTCAGAATCGGCCATTATTGATGCCTGCAGCAATTGGCGGCGCATGGCGGCCAGCGGACAAAGGCAGGGTGCCATCCAAGCGCGGATCATCGTCGATTTCAATTATCCGCTTGTATGGTTTGAAGCCGGACTTCACATAGAACGGCACGGCGGATGGATGATCTAAGCTGCACGTGTGCAGCCAGATCCTGTCGACGCCGCTGGTCCAGGCGAGGCGCATGGCCTTCTGCATCAAGAAGCGGGCTGCACCAGTGCCGGTCGCCTCGTCGATCAGGCCAAAGAATGCGATTTCGACAGCGCCAGCGACACGCCGATCAAGTTCCAACAGGCCGATCTCCTGGCCATCGGCGTCCAAAAGCACGTGAATTTCTGTTGCCGCGAGAGCTGCGACTAACTCTGTTTCAGGCAACACGAGGCGGCTGAACCAAAGCCATTTGGTACCGATGCGGCGGTAGAGATCGCGATACCAATCAATGTCGGGCGTGGGGCAGGGGGAGAGACGCCACTGGACAGGCTGGGCTGGCACGATGTCTGGTGCCGCGTGCATTTCCAAATACGTGACGACCGCAGCGATCTGGCCGGGCGGCACATCTATGCGCTGGCCTTCCATTTACGCAGCCATTTTCAAGCGGTTGGTCCAGACCAGGACATCGCCGGCGCGCCAGGCGTGGCGGTAGATGAACTCAGGCCGCATGGTCCGGGCGCGATCGAGCAGGTGCTGATCAATGAAGGCGATTCTTTGCTGCTCGCTCAAGTTCGCAGGTGCTGCAAGCACGCCGCCGAAGGTCTCGTCGCTCAAACTCGCAGTGAAAGCCCTCAGTATTGCAGCGGAATGAGCTTGCCGACGCAAGCAGATCAAGTGGCGATGGCGCAGCGCCCGGGCGAAGCGACGCCGTTCCCGCTCCGGCATGGGGCTGGTCAGCGCTGCGTCATAGGCCTCGATGCCAATGACTGCACTGAGCGGCTTGAGAGAAGCGCCTGTCTCCGTGCGGTTTTGGCCATTCCAGAGCATTTGTCTCAACCCGCGCCCGTGTCGCCAGCTTCTGGCACATAGGCGATAGCGTCGATTTCCAGGCTGCAATCGAACGGCGTGCCACCCGCCTGCATCCGCGTTCGTGTCGGCAGGTATTCGGTTCCAGGGAAGTAGCTGCGGTAGACCTTATCAAATGCCGCTTGCTCTTTCTGGTCGCGGAGCCACACCACCACCTTCAGCATGTGATTGAGGGAGGACCCTGCCTCCTCCAGCAGCCACTTCAGGTGGTTCATGACGATGACGGTCTCATCCTCAATCGATTTGCGGGGATATACGGGCAGCGGCGCGCCCTCTTCCCGGGCTTTGCGGAGGCCTTCGCAGAAGTCTTCCTGGAAAGGCGGCAAGCCGGATACATACACCCTGTCGCCCTGCCGGATGCAGAGGCTGAACGGTCCGCCGGTTTCAGGCACTTTGGGGCTGCGGATGATTTCTTTTTTCATGATGCTGCTGCTTTCTGGCGACGGCGTTCCAGCAAATGATCGACGACCGGTTGGATCATCCGGTGTGGCTCATCTGTATCGAAGGCTGCGGCGAGCGCGTCGATGCCTGTGCGGGCGGCGTCAACGGGGCTCATGGATTCCCAGCTCCGCATCAGCACTTTCTGATTGCGGATGGCGTTCGGGCCAGCCTTCACGATGGGCAGCACAAACCGCTCCACGGCGTCTTCAAGGGCGGCTTTAGGAGCCAGTGTTTGGACGAAGCCCCAGCGTTCAGCTGTTTCGGCGTCAATGTTCTCGCCGGTGAACATGATTTGTCGCGTCCGGCCCCAGCCGATCAAGCTAGGGAACAAGCTCGCTTCAACAACGGAAGGTAAGCCGATGGCGACTTCCGGCATGCCGAACACGGAGACATCGCTGGCGACGCGGAGGTCTGCCGCTGCTGCTAATTCCATGCCAGCGCCAATGCAGAACCCGTCGACCTTGGCGATCACGGGAACTGGGCATTGGCGAAGCGCATCGCAGCAGCGGTGGACTTGGGTGAGTAGGGCGCGCGCGGTTGATTTCTTCAGCGCCACAAGCTCGAACACATTGGCGCCGCCCACAAAAGCGCGTCCGCCCGCACCTTCGACGATCATGCAGCGGCAATCATCTTCCAGCGATACAGCATCCATCGCATCGACGAACTGCCGCATCATTTCGCTGCTCATGGCGTTCAGTCGCCGAGGATCATTGATGATGACCCGCGCGAGCTTGCCGCCTTCAGGGCGGTCGGTCCATTCGGTTTTGATAAGATCAGCCATAGGATTCCTGTGTGTTCAAGTATTCGGGGTCAGACGCGCCGCCGCTATCAAAACAGTGAATAGGCGCCGTCGATGACGAAGGTGTCGCCGGAGTGGTAGCGGCTGGCGTCGCTGACGAGGTAGACAGCGATGCCGCCGAAATCTTCTTTTTCACCCCAGCGCCCGGCAGGCACGCGTGGCAGCACTGCGTCCTGGAAGCGGTCCCAGCTCAGGGTGTTGTGGGTCATTGGGGATTCGATCCAGCCCGGCAGAATGGCGTTGGAGCGGAGGCCCTGCTTGCCATATTCAACGGCCAGCGCGCGGGACATGGCGATCACCGCGCCTTTAGTGGCACCATAATGCTCGCCGCGCGCTTGGCCCATAATGGCCGCAAGCGATGAGGTGACGGCCAGGGATCCGCCGTGGCCGCGCTCGACCATGTGCTTGGCCGCAGCCCGTAGCGTGAAGAATACGCCGTCCAGGTTCACATCCAGCACTCGGCGCCATTCTTCGGTGGACATGCCAGCGAAGCCATCTTTGGTGGCGCGGCGGTTGGAGGAGACACCGGCATTGGCAAAGCAAGCGTCCACATGGCCAAGAAAATCTACTGTTTCAGCAAACTTCTCCGCCGTTTCAGCTTCATCGGCCACATTGCAGAGGATAGCTTTGGCTGTTCCGCCCTTGGACAGTAGGATTTCTTCAGCAGCCGCGTTCTTGTCTGGGTTCGTGCCCCAGATGACGACGCTGGCGCCGGCTTCCGCACAGGCTTCCGCCATGCCGAGGCCGATGCCGCTATTGCCGCCTGTGATCAGGACGGCTTTTTCAGATAGATCGAAAGGCGCGTAAGGCATTGTTGGTCCTTCAAGCAGTTTTTGGCGGTTTGCCAAGGCGGTCATAGGGGCGACCAAGCACACGCTCGACAGCGAGCAGCAGGCCCATGGCGTAAATGTCGGACCCAGCGCAGGTCATGAGTTGCAGGCCAGCAGGCATGCCAACTTCATCCATACCGGCTGGTATGGTGAAGCCCGCAAGCTTTAAGAAGTTGCCGTGCATGGTGTTGCGAAGCGCCAGCATGTTCCGGTTTACATACCGGTCACCATCGGCAACTTCCTGGATTGTCGGCGGGGAGACAGGCACGGTCGGACCGGCCAATGCGTCAATGCCGAGCTCATTCATCCGCCGGGTGGCGCCTGCCTGCATTTTGGCAAGCGCGCTCATGCGGCGGAGGTATTCACCAGCCGTCGCTTGCTCAATTGCAGCGAAGCGGGCTTTCACATTGGGGTCCAGCTTATCGCGCCATTCGGGCAGGTCATTGTTAATGGAGGCAGCGAACTCAATTCCCGCAACGCCGCCGACTTTAAACAGCGCCTCTGCATCATCGAATTCGGGCAGTGTCACGTCTTTCAGGATTGCACCTGCAGCTTCTAGTTCTTTGAGCGCGCGCTCTATGACGTCGCCAATACCGGCTTCTACGCCGTCGAAGGCCTGACGGGCGACGCCAAGCCTCAAACCGTCAACGCGGCCTGGCCAGGCGCGGCGGACGAATTCTGGGTCTCTAGCACCAGTGCCATCCACGGCCATGAATGCTTCCGCAATCGCCTCAGCATTCAGGGCGAGGAATCCTGCTGTGTCCAGGCTTGGTGATAGCGGCACGATCCCGTCAATGGACCAGCGGCCATGGGTGGTTTTAAGGCCGATAGCGCCGGTGAAGCTAGCGGGAACGCGCACACTGCCTGCCGTATCGGTCCCAAGCGCTAAGGCAGCTGTTCCAGTCCAAAGGCTGACGCCAGCACCAGAGGAAGATCCGCCGGAGACGCGGTCTGCGTCTGTGCTCCACGGATTGATCGGGCTCGGCCAATGCGGATTGGTGCCGATACCACCAAATGCGAATTCAACGGTGTGGGTCTTGCCGGTAATGACCGCGCCGCGCCCGCGCAGGTTCTGCACGACGGGGCCTTCATCTGGGAAATGGCCGTCGAGCGCCATGGATGTCCCGGCGAAGGTGTCGTAGCCATCCACCACGTAGAGGTCTTTGGCGGAAACGGGCAGGCCACATAATGCGGGGGCGGAAGGGTAGGCTTTGCGTCGGGCATCCGCAGCATCTGCTTCAGCTAACACTTTTGCGGGGTCTATCCGCCGGTATGCATTGAGTTCTGCATTGGCTTCCGCCGCCGCCATCACCTGTTCTGCCAGCTGGCGCGCACCACCCGGTTGCCGCAATGTGGCCATCAAGTCGGCCCAAGTGGATGCATAAATTGGCGTCATGGCAGCATACCGTTAATCATTTGTTCACTAGCTAGCATAACCGCGAGACGCCGCGAAGCGAAAGGGGCTTAACCGCAAATGGGAACCCTGTTCATTCGATTGGCGTAGTCATATGTATAAGCATCAAAGATATGGAGCGATTCCGCCACCATGGCGCAGCCTGAAGACGAGCAGACCGGGAAGCCTAAGTCCGCAAAGCCAAAGTCACGGGGCTTGAGCAGACGGCTGATGATTTGGCGGGCGCTGTTTAATGCGCGAATGCGGAATTATCTGCTGACCGGCATTCTGGTGACAGCGCCGATCACCATAACCGTATGGCTATCCTGGCAAATTCTGCAGTTCTTTGATCGGACTGTGCGTCGGATGATGCCGCCGGACTTGTATCCGGATATCTCAATACCAGGGCTCGGCTTGCTGGTCGTGTTCCTAGGACTGATCCTGGTGGGCGCGTTGACGGCTGGGCTGGTTGGTCGATTCTTTGTGCGCACCAGTGAGCGCATTCTGAACAATATGCCGATTGTCCGCAGCGTTTACAGCGCTATCAAGCAGATCCTTGAAACGGTATTGCAGAATAAGGCGACGGCGTTTCGTCAGGTTGTGTTGATTGAGTATCCACGCCCGGGAATTTGGGCGCTTGGGTTCGTCAGCGGGCCAACCAAGGGCGAAGTGCGCCGTAGGTTGGACCGCGAACTCGTCAATGTGTTCTTGCCGACAACGCCGAACCCAACCTGTCTCTTATACACATCTCCGAGCCCACGAGACCTCTCTACATCTCG